>NZ_JAWHPJ010000010.1:0-185607 GCF_032587815.1 Pseudomonas syringae group sp. 26L6 | reverse complement strand
CTTGATCATCGTGCGACGCTCCGCGTCGCATGCCGTTCTGGACGCTCTGCGTCCTATCCTGAATGTGATGGCGCGGCGTAGATCTGTGACGCAGAGCGTCACGCACGGCATTCCCACGCTGGAGCGTGCGGAACGATAGTCCCAACTACCGTGCGATGCTCTGCTTAGGCATGTCTTGATCATCGTGAGACGCTCCGCGTCGCATGCCGTTCTGGACGCTCTGCGTCCGGTCTTGAGTGTGATGGTGCAGCGCAAATCTGTGACGCATATCTTCACGCACGGCATTCCCACGCTGGAGCGTGCGGAACGATAATCTTAGCTACCGTGCGACGCACCGTTTTCGCCCACGCAAACGCCGTCGACGCTATCCGTCCCCACCGTTCGATAATATTTTGAACCCCTGAAGCTTAGGCATGATCTAGTCCATGCAAGGCCAACGGGAGATCGCCATGTATCGCTTTTTCGAGCAATTGAGTTCACGCATTACCGCCCCATTTGTCGGCGAATCCAAACGTAACAGCAAGGTCTGGCAGTGCACATGCGGCCAGTCGGTGTTTTTCCCCAATACCCAATGCCTGGCCTGTTCTGCAGCGCTGGGCTACCTGCCTGAGCAGGGGCGTGTCGCTACGCTCGAAGCGGGGCCTGAGCCTACTACCTGGCGCCTGAGCGATGAGCCGGGTGCCGGGCTGTATCGGCGTTGCGCCAACCTCGGCACCCCGGCAGCCTGTAACTGGCTTTTTCCAGAGCATAATTCCGGAGAATTCTGTGTTGCGTGCAGCCTCAATCACACCATTCCCGACCTGTCGGTGGTTGAAAACGGCGAGCGCTGGCGCAAGGTCGAGACCGCCAAGCGTCGTCTGGTGGCGCAGCTGATTTCCTTGGGCCTGCAGGTCATTCCCAAGACTGTCGACGAAGAGACTGGCCTGGCCTTCGACTTCGTCGGTGTCGATCTGGAGGGCAACCTGCCAACCACAGGCCATGCCAACGGCCTGATCACCCTGAACATCGAAGAAGCCGACGACGCACACCGTGAAGCGATGCGCGTGCAGCTGCACGAACCCTATCGCACCTTGCTTGGCCATTTCCGTCATGAAGTCGGCCACTACTACTGGGATCGGCTCATCGCCAATACCCACTGGCAGGACGGTTGCCGCAATCTGTTCGGCGACGAGCGCGCCAGCTACGCCGATGCGCTTGATCACCATTATAAAAACGGCGCGCCCGACAACTGGCAGGAAAGCTTTGTCAGTGCTTACGCCACCATGCACCCGTGGGAAGACTGGGCCGAAACCTGGGCTCACTACCTGCACATGATGGACGCGGTCGACACTGCCTTGGGTTTTGGCATGAGCGCCCGCGACATGGAGCTGGACTACCAGCCATTCCCTCTCGAAGTGCTCTACGATCCACAGCACCCAGGCGGCCCGGCGTTCCTGTCGTTCGTCAACGCCTGGATCGAACTGGCCAGCATGCTCAACGAGCTGTCACGCAGTATGGGTCAGCCGGACTTCTATCCGTTCGTGCTGCCTCCTGCGGTAATCGCCAAGCTGCATTTCATCCACTTGGTGATTCAGGATGCGGGTGGCAAGGCCGACGAGGTGTTGCAGGCTCAGTAACCCAGACAGCGCCTGACATCGCTGGATGTCAGGCGCGTGTTCAAACGCCGTATCAAAGCTTCAGCACCAGCCTGCGCTCAAAACCGATCCTTCCGCGGTAAGCCTCTCCGGTGTCCACCCAGCCCTGACCTGAATAAAGCCCGATAGCAGCGCTATTGTCTGCATCTACCGAGAGCATCAAATGCGTGATGTCTGGCCACTTCAGGCGTAGCGCCGCAGGCAACGCCTGCAAGCACGCTTTGCCTAGCCCCTTGCCCTGTTCGCGATGATCTATTTGCAACGCATGCAGCGTCGCAGCCAGCTCCTCCTGAGCCCAGTGCGGCAGACAGTCGCCACGCTTGAGCAGGAAAAAACCCACCGGCTTGTCGTCGCCCAGCAGCACAAAGCCGCAAACATTCGGGCTGGGGTTGACCAGCAGAGTATTGAGCGCGGTGTAAATATCACCGGAGAACTGTGTCTGCTCCTGCGTCACCTCAAGGTGTCCGAGCTGTTGACGTTGAGAGGCGTTGAGGTCGTGGTAGTCGACCAATCGAGTCTGCATGAGCAACCTGCTGGCTGATTATTGTTGAGGCGGGCAGGGTACAGGATCGAATAAGGGTGTTTCGAGGATTTGTGACATCAACGACCGATGCAGCTTTGCGTTTCAGCCCCTGCACACAAGTGCTTGAGCCCCCTCGAAATTTTTATCCGAACCAACGGTTGTAAACTCACGCCAGACCGGTACAATGGCGCGGCTCGCCAACTGGTGAGTGTCGTTATGGTGACCCCATCGGTCCCCCCGCAACGATTACCCGTGAACCTGGTCAGATCCGGAAGGAAGCAGCCACAGCGGGAACATTGTGTGCCGGGGTGTGGCTGGTGGGGGCACCACCTATCTCAAGGTCCTTTTCTGAAAGGGGCTTACCCGTAAAAATGAAAGCCTATTCCTGTTTCGACTGCGCCATGCGCTGGCGAGAACTTCGTGCGTCTGTAAAAACAGTTTGCCCGGCACGGAGATAACCGCCGGATGTCTCCAATCCGGCGGTTAATCCTGCGTGGCCTGCCTTACTGCCATCGTGCCAGGAAGATGGAGCGACCACTCTGATGGGGCGAGCGGTGTACCAGTTTGGGAATGCTGTCTTCGCAAATACCTTTGCCCGCAAAGAAATAGAAGCGGTCTTGCTTGGCTTCTTTGGTTCTCTGCTCAACAGCCCTGGCATCCAGAGGCGTCATTTTCCCAAAATGCCCCGCTTCAAATATTCCTTCTGATTCTGCGCGCTTCACGTATTCGGTGCCGCGACCCTCGATGGTGGCGATGCAGATGACCTTTTTCGGCCCTTTATCCTGATGCCATTGGTCTGCGCCCTGATTTTTGGCCCTTCGCAGTTGGAACTCATGAGGCCTCAATTGTTGTTGCTTCCCGGTAAGAGTGGTTGCAATGTCCTTCGCTACGGCTGTTGTTGATCGTTCGTAGTCGGTTGCTTTCAAATCAATAACCTTTCCAACGGTCTCCTGTCTCCAGGCGGGGTTACTGAGACTGCTTTGCTCATGCAAAAAACGTCTTGTAGGTTCTGCTATGGGAACGGTGAAATACCCTTTCTCCATGAGTTTTGCCGTCTTTTCCTGAATCTGTTCCGGCTTCAGCTTCAACTCATCAAAAGGCTGGGGCTGGGTGTAGTAAGCCGATGTGCCAACTCCGCCGCGAATGCCGTAGGTCACGGATATTTTCCTCTGGTTGAATGTGGTGTTAACCACGAATTGGCCTTTTGGGCCGCTTGAACGCTTGGTGCTTGGTAGCCCGTCGCTCGGGGCCGTGAGTGGCAACTCATTGAGGAGAGGTTCCATGCTGTCCGATCAGTTTCGACGAACAGTGAAAACTCGGTGTGCGTTCAGGTGATCGATCAATAGCCAATTCAACTGAACCCTCACTCCTACACACCCCCTAACCCCTTACGCGTCGCTTGAAACCGTTTTACGGCAAGGGGCAATTCAGGTCGCTGCGGGTGTCACGGGCTTTTCGGTCAGGCGTCTCGTAGCAGTGGAGCCGGGGGCCGGATGGAACGAGACATCATCAGATTTTTCACAGACTCGCAATTTTTGGGCATTTCGCTCGCCAACTGGATACTCGCTGTGTTCGCCTCGACCATGAGTTTTATTCTGGTCAGGGGGGTTATCGGTTTTGTGCTCCGAAAGATGCGCTCGCGGCCTGATTCGCCCAGCACGCATATGCGCTACATCGTGGTGCAGGTGCTGTCGGGCACCAGCAATACACTGTTACTGCTGGCTTCGATTCTGATCGGGGTGGGCATGCTCGATCTGCCGGAGCGCTGGCTTGGGCGGGTCAGCAGTCTGTGGTTCGTGGTTGCTGCATTGCAGGTCGGGTTGTGGGCGAACCGGGCAATTGCGCTCGCGCTGCAGCGCTACTTTGTACGTCACAACGCTGGCGGCACCTATCAGGGCAGTGCGCTGGCAACGTTGAGCCTGTGGGGCGCGAAAGTGTTGCTGTGGGCCACGGTGGTCATGGCGATGTTGTCGAACGTCGGGGTCAACATCACCGCGTTTGTCGCCAGCCTCGGGGTGGGCGGTATTGCGGTTGCGCTGGCGGTGCAGAACATTCTGGGTGATGTGTTTGCCTCACTTTCCATCGCAGTGGACAAGCCTTTCGAAGTCGGCGATTTCATTGTTGTCGGCGCGCTGTCCGGTACGGTTGAACATGTCGGTCTGAAGACCACACGCATCCGTAGCCTGGGCGGCGAGCAGATCGTGATGGCCAACGCCGACATGATCAACAACACCATTCAGAACTACAAACGCTTGCAGGAGCGGCGCATTGTCTTCGAATTCAGGCTCACGTATGACTGCTCTGTCGATCAGATACGGGAAGTGCCAAAGAAAGTAGAAACGATCATCAACGCGCAGAAACTCGCCCGTTTCGACCGCTCGCATTTCCGTGGTTTTGGCGAAACGTCACTGGAGTTCGAGACCGTCTTTATCGTTCTCGACCCCAGCTACAACGTTTATATGGATGTGCAGCAGGCGATCAATCTGGACATCATGGAAGCCTTCGCCGAACTGGATGTGCGTTTCGCGTTCCCGTCCCGCACGGTGTATGTGGCGTCCTTGCCACCGGTCAAGACGTCGCGTCCGACTGCACTGGAGGCAGCCGACGCGAGTACCTGAGCTCTATAGCGACGGAATCAGGCAGGAAAGTGCAATGCGTTGGTCAGGTCGCCCATGGGAGCCTGGCCGCGCGCGATCATGGCGTCGTCGCGGCGCTTCAGCCCGTCGAGCTTTTCCAGGCCGTGAACACGGGTAATCAGGCGCAGAATCGAGGCCGTGTCGTAGACCGTGTGGTCCACCTTGCCTTTGCGGGCGAAGGGTGAAATGACCAGCGCGGGAATACGCGTGCCAGGGCCGAAGCGGTCGCCTTTGGGCGGTGCGACGTGGTCCCACCAGCCGCCGTTCTCGTCCACCGTCACGACGATCACCATGTTGTCCCATTGCGGGCTCTTGCGCAGCACCTTGATCACCCGGTCTATGTGCCGGTCACCCGCAGCCACGTCGGCATAACCGGCGTGCATGTTCAGGTTGCCCTGGGGCTTGTAGAAGGTTACCGGGGGCAACTTGCCGGCTTCGGCATCGGCGAGGAAGCGGTTGGTGCTCGACTCGTCACCCAGGCCGCCGTCACGCAAACGTTTTTTGCGTTCTTCAGGGTTTTGCGGACCCTGTTGTTTGAAGTAGTTGAACGGCTGGTGATGGTATTGAAAGTTAGGGATTTTCGGGATTCCCGTGGAGTCCTTGAACTCGTCCAGCGTCACTTGCCAGGCCCCAGCGTACCAGGCCCAGTCGACATTTCTTTTCGACAGTTTGTCGCCGATGTGTTCGTGGCTTTGCGGAACCAGCACGTTGGGCAGATCCGGTTTCGAGTAATCAGGGTTCTGCGGGTCGCGCAGCCAGGTTGGCCAGTAGGGCGGGGCCATGGTGTTGACGGCGTAGTTGTCCGGGGTAATGGCGCTGGGGCCGAACTGCGGTGGCCCCTCCATTGCGCTGCCAGGCGACTTGTCCAGTGGCTTGAGGCGCGGGTCCTGCGGGTTGAAGCTCTGCAGGGTTGCGATCTGCGATTTGGCCGGAGACTCGGCAGCGTTGGGGTAAATCGGCGCGGTGGCTGAAATCAGGTATTGGTGGTTGAGGAACGAGCCGCCGAATGCACCCTGAAAGAAGTTGTCGCACAGCACGAATTCCGAGGCAACGTCCCACAGGCGCAGCGAGTACTGAGTCTGAGAGTAGTTGCCCATGGTCAGCCCGCCAGCGTCGGCCCAGGCGACGAATCGATCATTGCGGCCGTCGTTGATCTGCATCTGATTCTGATAGAAAACGTGCCACAGGTCGCGAGTGACCAGACTCAGCGGCAGGTCTTCGCCGTTCGGCCCCTTGAGCGGGAAGGGGGCGTTGGGCAGGTCTTTCTGAAACTGCTCGCCTGCGGGGTAGGTCACGCCGTCAACGGTTTGCGGCCCGACCTGCAACACACCACCCCAGGCGGGCGGCAGTTTGGACAATAGCGTGCCGTCGCGGTCGCGCTGTTCATAGTCGGAAGCTCTGAGCGAGGAGAGTGGCTTCTGGACCCCGGGAAAATCGCCGAACAGGTTATTGAAGCTGCGGTTCTCGGCGTAGATCACCACAATGGTCTTCACGTTTTCGCGCAAGGCCCGGTCCAGCGCCGGCCCGGCAAGATGATGATGCTTGTCGTTGTCGGCGGGCGGTTTCTCGTGGGCCGAAACATAGCTGCTCAGCGTGACGCCTGCGCCCAAGGCAGCCATCCCGCCCAGAAAACGACGGCGGCTGGGGTTGTTGTTGGTGTCTTCGTCGTCTGATCTGTCGCTCATCGCCAAATACTCGCGCTGGTTAATGTATTACCAAAGATTTCAGGCGAGCGTAACGACGGAATATGACGCTATTGCTACACCGTAGATGAAGGGTCACGGGGGCGTGGGCGCGGTGTAGTAATCGATGATTTGCTGAATCTCGCCCGACAGGCGCATTTGCACCAGTGTGCGCAGGATTTTACCTGTCGGCAGCTCGGGGGTGTTGCGTATCAGGCAGGCCGCAGGCTGCTCTGCGACCAGCGATATGGGCTTCAGCCTTCTGCCGACAGGCAGGTTTCGATTGGTCCATTCAAGGATCAACTGGTTGGTCACGGCGTAGTTGTAGCGTCCAGCCATCAGCTTGCCGAGCGTCTGGTTCTGCGTGCGCGCGTCTTCACGTATCAGTTGATGATTATCGAAAAGATGCTGCAGGGCAGGGTAGTTGTAGCCAAGTACCGTGCCGACGGTTTCATTGTCGAACTGCTCCGGGTAAGGACCCGCAGCTGTTTCGGCTGAAGCGACCAGCCAGTCGCGTTGATAGAGAATCGGCAGGCTCCAGAGGTAATCCCCGGACAGATCGGGATACCACGCCTGTGAGCTGTAGCAATGCATGTCTACTTCGCCACGCTCAAGCGCCGACTGGATGCGCAGGCGCGGCATCACGTGGTACCTGGCTTCAAGGCCGACATGGTGCGCAACGCTTTGCATGATGTCGAACAGAATGCCGGATTCGGGCCGAAAGTCGGTGATATGCATCATCGGCATGGTCCACCCTTCGTTGACCGCGAAGTCCAGAGTGCCTTTGGCCGCGCTCACCGTCTGCATCGACAGCAACAGCATGCACGCCACGGCTGCACGAGGCAGCCGTGGCTCTGCAAAAGTCCGTTTAAAGCGCGTCATTGGATTCATTTGCTCAGCTTAGCCACAATAGAGGCGGACACCAGATGCAATTTTGCCCCTGCTCGGCTAGCATTGGCGGTCTTCCGCTTACCAGTTGCGACGGTTTTAAATGAGTTATCAGGTTCTTGCACGTAAATGGCGTCCGCGCTCGTTCCGCGAAATGGTCGGCCAGGCTCATGTGTTGAAGGCCCTGATCAACGCGCTGGACAGCCAGCGCCTGCACCATGCCTATTTGTTCACCGGCACGCGAGGCGTCGGCAAGACCACTATCGCGCGGATCATCGCCAAGTGCCTGAACTGCGAAACTGGCATCACCTCTACGCCCTGTGGCACTTGCTCGGTGTGCAAAGAGATCGATGAAGGTCGTTTCGTCGACCTGATCGAGATCGACGCCGCCAGCCGCACCAAGGTTGAAGACACGCGCGAACTGCTGGATAACGTGCAGTACGCGCCAAGTCGCGGTCGCTTCAAGGTCTACCTGATCGACGAAGTGCACATGCTCTCCAGTCACTCGTTCAACGCCTTGCTCAAGACGCTTGAAGAGCCGCCGCCCTACGTCAAGTTCATCCTCGCTACCACCGATCCGCAGAAGCTGCCTGCGACCATTCTGTCGCGCTGCCTGCAGTTCTCGCTGAAAAACATGACGCCAGAACGTGTGGTCGAGCACCTGACCCACGTGCTGGGCGTCGAGAATGTGCCGTTCGAAGACGATGCGCTGTGGCTGCTCGGGCGCGCTGCCGACGGTTCGATGCGTGACGCGATGAGCCTGACCGATCAGGCCATTGCCTTTGGTGAAGGCAAGGTCATGGCTGCCGATGTGCGCGCCATGCTCGGCACACTGGATCATGGTCAGGTGTTCGATGTGCTGACTGCGTTGCTGGAAGGCGACGCGCGCGGTGTGCTGGAGGCGGTACGCCACCTGGCCGAGCAGGGGCCTGACTGGAATGGTGTGCTCTCGGAAATTCTCAATGTTCTGCACCGCGTGGCGATTGCCCAGGCGTTGCCCGAAGGCGTCGACAACGGGCACGGCGACCGCGACCGGGTGTTGGCGCTGGCCCAGGCATTGCCTGCCGAAGACGTGCAGTTCTATTACCAGATGGGTCTGATTGGTCGTCGTGACTTGCCGCTGGCCCCGGATCCGCGTGGCGGTTTCGAGATGGTCCTGCTGCGCATGCTGGCATTCCGCCCGGCCGATAACGACGATGCGCCGAGGCAACCGCTAAAGCCGGTGGGGATCAGCCAGGCCACGGTTGATTCCCGAAAAGCAGTGGCCGATGCGACACCTGTTGCATCGGTAGCTCCCGCAGTTTCAACAGCACCGGTGATGGCTGCGCCCGATCCGGCCTTCGAAGCGCTGCCGCCAGCCGCCGCCCCGATGCCGACCGCTGCTGCACGAGCTGAGCCCGCAGCACAGCCAGAATCACAGCCGCAAGCACAGCCCGAGCCGGTCGAAGAAGTCGATCTGCCGTGGAATGAGCCAAAGGCACCGGTTGCCGAAAAAAACGCTGAATCCGCACCTGACACTGGCACTGTTGCAGAACCGGTAGCCGAGCCGGTTCTGGAGACTGTCTCCGAACAGCCAGACCTCACCCCAATGCCGACGCCTGCGCCCGCCAGCCCAGTGCCAGATGCGCCGGAGGCGGAACCTGCGCAGCCGGTTGCCGAGCAGCAGGTTACACCGGCGATGCTTGAAGCCATCCCTGATTCCGCCTATCTGTCCATGAATCCGGATTCGATGTCTTCGAATTCCGGCCCAATGGGGCGCGATGACGAGCCGCCAGCGGATGACGATTACGTCGAGCCGGATATCGATATAGACCCGGCGTCCTACAGCTATCTGGATGAACTGGCCCACGAGAGCGTCGTCGAGCTTGAAGCGGTCGAGCCCGAGCCCGCTCCGGCCGCCAAACCAGCCACCGGCCTTGCTGCCGACTGGCTGGAGGTATTCCCCAAACTGCCGATCTCCGGCATGACCGGCAGCATTGCCGCCAACTGCACCTTGATGGCGGTCGATGGCGATAAATGGCTGCTGCACCTGGATCCGGCGCACAGCGCCCTGTTCAACTCAACCCAGCAGCGCCGCCTGAACGATGCGTTGAACCAGTATCATGGTCGCACGATCAATCTGAGTATCGAGCTGATCAAGCCCGAGCAGGAAACGCCTGCCCAGGCTGCTTCGCGACTGCGTGCCGAGCGTCAGCGTCAGGCCGAAGCCTCGATCCAGGCCGACCCGTATATCCAGCAGATGTTGCAGCAGTTTGGCGCTGTTATCCGGGAAGATACTATCCAGCCCGTAGACGCGCCTGCGGTGCAGCCTCAATAACTGAACACAGGGCGCCATTGGCGCCGCGCAAACAAACCATCCATTTTCGAGGAGATATCCCATGATGAAAGGTGGCATGGCTGGCCTGATGAAGCAGGCGCAGCAAATGCAGGAAAAAATGGCCAAGATGCAGGAAGAACTGGCCAACGCGGAAGTCACCGGTCAATCGGGCGCAGGCCTGGTGAGCGTCGTGATGACCGGTCGTCACGACGTCAAGCGCATCAATCTGGATGACAGCCTGATGCAGGAAGACAAGGAAGTGCTGGAAGACCTGATCGCCGCCGCCGTCAACGACGCTGTGCGCAAGATCGAGCAGGCCAGCCAGGACAAGACCGCTTCCATGACCGCAGGCATGCAGTTGCCACCGGGCATGAAACTGCCGTTCTGACGGTCGTCTGGGTCACGATCAATGCCAGGCCATGTGCCTGGCATTTTTCTGTCTGCTGTCTTGCTGCGCGCCGCCGTTCGGCATCAGTACAACCATCAGTATTTGGCCTGACCGACTGAATTGAGCGACAATCGTCACCCGCCTCTGGAGTGCCCCATGTCTGAGCCCATTGAAAACCTCACCGTCGACGCCGTGCTGGACGCTGTCGGCCTGTTCTGTCCGGAACCGGTGATGATGCTGCATCAAAAGGTGCGTGACTTGCCTGCGGGCGGCCTGCTCAAGGTGATCGCGACCGATCCGTCCACGCGCCGCGATATTCCGAAGTTCTGTGTATTTCTTGGGCATGAGCTGGTTGCGGAGCAGGCTGAAGAAGGCACGTTCCTGTACTGGATACGCAAAAAGCCTGATTGATTGTTACATCGCTGCAACCCGCGCCGGTTCACGACGCACCTGTTCCCGCTGGGGACCGGTCCCTGTTCGCCAGACCCAAAGAGTCTTCCATGCGCATTGTTGCTGACGAAAATATTCCCCTGCTCGACGCTTTTTTCGCTCATTTCGGTGAGATTCATCGCTTGCCGGGACGCGCCATAGATCGCGCTGCGGTGGCGAACGCCGACATCCTGCTGGTGCGCTCCGTGACACCCGTAACCCGTGAGCTGCTCGAAGGCAGCCCGGTGCGGTTTGTCGGCACCTGCACCATCGGCACCGATCATCTGGATCTGGACGGGTTTCAGCAAGCCGGTATCCAGTGGGCCAGCGCACCGGGCTGCAATGCGCGCGGCGTGGTGGATTACGTGCTCGGCAGCCTGCTGACCCTGGCTGAAATCGAAGGCGTCGACCTCGCGCAACGTACTTACGGTGTGGTCGGTGCAGGGCAGGTGGGTGGTCGTCTGGTCGATGTCTTGAAGGCGCTTGGCTGGAACGTACTGGTCTGCGATCCGCCACGCGAGTCTGCCGAAGGTGGTGACTTCGTCAGCCTTGACGAGATATTGCAGCGCTGTGACGTCATCAGCCTGCACACGCCGTTGAGCAAGACCGGGGCGTTGGCAACCTGGCACCTGCTCGACGAAACCCGTTTGCGCCAACTCAGGCAGGGCGCTTGGCTGATCAATGCCAGCCGTGGTGCCGTGGTGGACAACACTGCGCTGCACGACGTGCTGCTTGAGCGCGAAGACCTGCAAGCCGTGCTGGATGTGTGGGAAGGTGAGCCGCAGGTCAACGTGGCGCTGGCCGACCTGTGCGTTCTGGGTACGCCGCACATCGCCGGTTACAGCCTCGATGGCAGGCAACGTGGCACTGCGCAGATCTATCAAGCGCTGTGTGCCTTCCTGGGGCAGCCTGCGGTGATAAAACTGGACGATCTGCTGCCCAAGCCGTGGCTGGCGCAGGTCAGCCTTGATGCTGCAAGCGATCCGGTCTGGGCACTGAACATGCTGTGCCGTGGTGTGTACGACCCGCGGCGTGACGATGCAGATTTTCGGCGCAGCCTCACCGGCGACACTGCCAGTCAGCGCCTAGCCTTCGATGCCCTGCGCAAGCATTACCCGCCACGTCGGGAAATCGAAGGTCTGAAGGTCCGTTTGGAAGGTGAGTCCGGGGGGCTGGCGCAACTCGTGCAGGCGCTGGGGGCCGTACTGGTCTGATCGTCCGGTAAACGCGGGACATAAAAAACCCGACTCAGGGTCGGGTTTCAAGACATTTGGTCAGGTTCGGTTTTATTTTTCCGGGGTTACCCAGTTCTTGTCGCATTCCTGGCAGGCGGCCTGAACCATTGCTTCAGTGATCAGGACTTCTTGCCCATGCTCGTCGAGAATTGCACCGCCAACCGGCAGATTGGGCGTGGCTCGAACGACTGGAACTTCGTTGCTGCGCTCTTGCAGGCTCATGGTGTTTCTCCTTTCATCAGGTAACGGCGTTAAATTAACCGCGCTTGATGACCGGTCCGTGACAGGTTCTGTCAGCCGCTCAAACGCGTTCCCAGTGCAACAGAAATGATGCAAATCTGCCAGCAGGCGCTTAGATCGATGTCTTATAGCGCCTCTGTAAAGCAGTCATAACCTGACCTTTGAAGCCGGGCGCAAGTTCATTCGAAATGATGCACAGCGCGTCATGCATGACAGGTGTAGGCTTCGCTATTCAGACAGATCGGGCAAACAGGCAGGCTTCATGATTTCACGGATTACCCGACGTCACCGCCAGGCACTTCGCCTGGCCGCGAGTTTCATTGCGCCGTATCGCTGGCAAGCGTTCGGAGCGTTGTTGGCACTGGTCATTACCGCGGGTATCACCCTGTCGATCGGCCAGGGCATCAAGCTGATGGTCGATCAGGGCTTCATGACCCGCTCGCCGCAGTTGCTCGAGCGCTCGATCGGCTTTTTCATGCTGCTGACGGTTGGCCTGGCCATCGGAACGTTCGCCCGCTTTTATCTGGTGTCATGGATCGGCGAGCGCGTGGTCGCCGACCTGCGCAAGAAAGTATTCGATCACCTGATAGAGCTGCATCCGGGCTTTTACGAGAACAATCGCAGCTCGGAAATCCAGTCGCGGCTGACTGCCGATACCACGTTGTTGCAGTCGGTGATCGGCTCGTCACTGTCGATGTTTCTGCGCAACGTCCTGATGGTCGTTGGCGGCATCGTGCTGTTGTTCATCACCAACCCCAAGCTCACCAGCATCGTGGTGGTGGCGTTGCCGCTGATCATCGCCCCCATTCTCATGTTCGGACGGCGGGTACGAAACCTGTCGCGCGAGAGCCAGGATCGGGTCGCCAATGTGGGCAGCTACGTGGCCGAAGCGCTGGGGCAGATCAAGACGGTGCAGGCGTACAACCATCAAGAGCAGGACAAACAGCGTTTTTCACATACGGTGGAGCAGGCGTTCGATACCGCTCGCAAACGGATTTTGCAGCGCTCCTGGCTGATTACGCTGGTGATCGTTCTGGTGCTGGGCGCAGTGGCGGTAATGCTGTGGGTGGGCGGCATGGACGTGATCAGCGGACGTATTTCCAGCGGAGAGCTGGCAGCGTTTGTGTTTTACGCGCTGATGGTCGGCATGGCGTTTGGCACGTTGAGCGAGGTGATCGGCGATTTGCAGCGCGCCGCCGGTGCCGCAGAGAGGATTGGCGAGCTGCTTCAGGCTCGCAGCGAGATCAAAGCGCCAGCCACAGAGCTGCAGAGCCTGCCGCAACGCATCAGCGGGCGTCTGGCGCTGGAGAATGTCACTTTCGCCTACCCGTCGCGTCCCGAGCGCAATGCGCTGGATAACCTGACCCTGAACATCGAGCCCGGTGAAACCCTGGCGCTGGTCGGGCCTTCCGGAGCAGGTAAGTCGACTATCCTCGACCTGCTGCTGCGTTTCTACGACCCGATTCAAGGGCGCATCCTGATTGAGGGCGTGCCGATCGCACAGCTCGATCCGCACGATCTGCGCCGCTGCTTCGCGCTGGTTTCACAATCACCCGCGCTGTTTTTTGGCAGTGTCGAGGACAACATTCGTTACGGAAACGCCACTGCGAGCCTTGAGCAGGTACAGGCAGCAGCGCGTATCGCCCATGCGCACGAGTTCATTCTCGACATGGCCGACGGCTACGGTACGCATCTGGGTGAGGGCGGGGTGGGATTGTCCGGCGGACAGCGGCAGCGTCTGGCGATTGCCCGCGCGTTACTGGTCGATGCGCCGATCCTGTTGCTGGACGAGGCGACCAGTGCGCTGGATGCGCAGAGTGAGCACTTGATTCAGCAAGCCTTGCCAAGCCTGATGCAGGGCCGTACTACGCTGGTCATCGCCCATCGACTGGCCACTGTGCAGAATGCCGACCGGATTGCCGTTATGGATCAGGGCCGGCTGGTGGCGGTCGGTACCCATCAGCAACTGATTGCCAGCAACCCGCTCTACGCACGTCTGGCGGCGTTGCAGTTCAATGCTGGCGTCGAATAGAAAGGGGCAGTATAGGCAGGTGTGCGGGCAAGGTGGGAGGTCAGGCCCCCCACGTGTTCAGTCTCAGCGGTATTCGCACAGGTAAGCGGTATCAACGCTGACCTTGAGCTGGAACTTGCTGTTGGCCGGGACATTGAACTGGCTGCCGGTGGAGAAAGTTTCCCAGTCGGTACTGTCCGGGAGCTTCACGTTCAGCTCGCCGGAGATCACGTGCATGATTTCCCGTTGCGCTGTACCGAACTCATATTCGCCCGCCGCCATGACACCGATGGTTGCCTGACCGTCGACCTGACTGAAGGCGATGGATTTGACGGTGCCGTCGAAGTACTCGTTGACCTTGAACATGGGCGATTCCTTTTGAAAGGGCTGGAAATGGCCCGCCAGTATGCCCAACACGGTAAAACTCGTCACGCTCCTTGCAAGTCGACGCTGAACAAACGACGACGTGCAGCGAGATTCAATTAGGCAGTATCAACGGCAAGAGCCGGGCGGTATTGCGTGCATCAACCAGTGCCCGGTGTTGCTGACCTGTGAATTGCATGCCTGCCAGTTGCAGGGCGCTGTTCAGGCCCATCGGCTTTTGTAACTGACGGGCCTGGGCGAATCGCTGTTTGAGGTTGACGTGCGGCATGCTCGACAGTGCGCTGTCGAGGCGATGGTAGCGCCATTCCTCTTCCAGTTGCTGGCGGTCGTAATCCCCCCAGCTGGCCCATCCCAGCACGCGGGCACGGTGATGGCTCAGCCAGCGCTCGAACTGAGGCCACACGGTCGTCAGGGGCGCAGCGCTGTCGATACTGCTTTGATTGATATGGGTCAGCTCTCGGCAAAAATGAGTCAGCACAGGCCTGCGTGCGGGGCGTACGAAGCGCTCGAAATGGTCCAGCTCGCGCCCGTCCTGATTGACCAGCGTCGCGCCTATTTCGATGACTTCCATTTCTGCGACCGGCCAGCCACCTTCTTCGGTGGTAGCCTCCAGATCAATCACCAGCCAATGCGGCATCATCAAGCTCCCTTACGATAGTCAATGGCTTCAGCGTAGCCAGATTAGCCTGTTGCGCCCACGCTTGAGGCTGCGCCGACAATATCGTTTTTACAACTGCCCTTACAGTGACCGCTGCTAATTGCATTGGTGCCTCACGCGAGTTCATCGCAGCGGTGCACAATAGTAACCACTGTGAGCAATGCTGACGCCGTTGATTTGACAGTTGTTTAAATCATGGAAACCGCATAGCGTGGAGGGCTTTGATTGATGTCGTGTTTTATGAAAAAATTTGCAGTATTAATTGATGGCGTCGCGCGGACGTTCGCCACAGGCCTTCTGCTCTTTGTGCCGTTCATGGCAACGTCCCAAGTCTATGCCGCGCAGGTCGTGCGGGTGGCCGCCGTGCATTTCCCTCCGTATATGGTCCGCCCTGAAAAAGGCGAAGACGCCGGTCTGTTGCCCAAGCTGATCGATGCCCTGAATGCCGAGCAGGACGATTACGAGTTTGTGATGATCCCCACCTCCGTGCCCCGGCGTTTTCGTGACTTCGCGGAAGGGCGTTTCGATGTTGCGATCTTCGAGAACCCTGACTGGGGCTGGAAGGACATTGCGCACGAAACCGTCGATCTGGGCCTTGAAGATGCCGAGGTCTATGTAGCAAGGCGGGTCGAAGGGCGTGATCAGAATTACTTCAATGATCTGTCTGACAAACGTCTGGCGTTGTTCAGTGGTTACCATTATGGATTTGCCAACTTCAATACCGATCAGAAGTACTTGAGTGAGCACTTCAATGTGACCTCCACCTATTCTCACGACAGTAATCTATTGATGGTGGTGCGCAATCGGGCGGATATCGCGCCTGTTACCCGTTCCTATCTGATTGATTTTATGGCACATAACAAAGATGAAGCGGCGCAGTTAATGGTCTCCGAACGCGTTGATCAGATCTACCGTCAATACGCGTTGTTGCGCCCCAATGGCAACATTGATGTTCCACACTTCAAAGCGCTGCTGGAGAAGTTACGCGCGGACGGCGAGTTGGAGACGATCTTTCAGCCGCTTCATATCAAGGTGCTTTCGGTCAGCGCAGAGATCGGGAAATAGGCAGGGGCAGGTTTTCAGCCTGCCACCCGGACTTATTTAACGGTCCTTGGCTTCCTTGGCATCCATTTCTGCATTGCGCTCATGGACGCGCTTGAGCTGTTCTTCGGTGAGGGGCAATTTCTTGGCTGTATCGCGCAGCATCATAAGACCGCCGACGATCGAGCCGATGGCTACGAGCAGAATTAACCAGGCATACCAGGGCATAGCGCTCTCCTTGTTGTGATACCGGTTTGAGCAGCGAGGCTGCTCAATGGTTCAAGTGTATGCGCCCTGATCGGGTTGCGTGCAAAACCCTTTGCACGCAACCCCGGAAAGTCTCTGAATTATTGCCCGGTCAGCATCGCGTCGGTCGGTGCATCGGCGCGCGATTTGGCGGTCAGGCTGAAGTAGATAAAACCTATGGCCATCAGCCCGAGGAAAATCAGGCCGATCAGCATGTTGAACCAGGCCATTGCCACCAGACACACGATTGCCAGAGCCAGCGCAATGCCGGGCACCACCGGGTAGCCTGGCGCGCGGAAGCTGCGCTCAAGGTCAGGCTCGATCTTGCGCAGCTTGAACAGGCTGAGCATGCTCATGATGTACATGACGATAGCGCCGAAAACAGCCATGGTGATCATCGCGGCGGTGAGTGTCATGCCGCTCAGGTTGACTAGGCCATCGCTGTAGATGGCGGCGATGCCGATCAGGCCACCTGCGATGATCGCCCGGTGCGGTGTCTGAAAGCGTGACAGCTTGGCCAGCGAGGCAGGCAGGTAACCGGCACGGGCGAGGGCGAAGAACTGGCGCGAGTAACCCATGATGATGCCGTGGAAGCTGGCGACCAGACCGAACAGGCCGATCCACACCAGCATGTGCAGCCAGCCGGAGCTGTCACCGACCACGGCTTTCATTGCTTGCGGCAGTGGGTCGTTGATGTTGGCCAGGGTGCGCCAGTCACCCACGCCACCGGCAAACAGCATGACGCCGATCGCCAGTATCACCAAGGTCAGAATGCCGCTGATGTAGGCCTTCGGGATGGTGCGTTTCGGGTCCTTGGCTTCTTCGGCGGCCATTGCAGCGCCTTCAATGGCCAGGAAGAACCAGATCGCAAAGGGGATGGCGGCGAACATGCCGGCAATCGCTTCCGGCCCGAAGGTCTGGGAACCGGCCCAGCCGTTGAGGGCGAAGTTGCTGAAGCTGAATGCAGGTGCGACCACCCCCATGAACACCAGCAGCTCGGCCACGGCGAGAATGCACACGACCAGCTCAAAGGTTGCTGCCAGCTTTACGCCCACGATGTTGAGTGCCATGAACACGATGTAAGCGCCGACAGCCGCATGCTTAGGGTCAAGCCCCGGGTATTGCACGTTAAGGTACGCACCGATTGCCATGGCAATGGCCGGTGGCGCGAATACGAATTCGATCAGCGTGGCCATACCGGCGATCAGCCCGCCTTTTTCGCCAAAGGCGCGGCGGCTATAGGCAAATGGGCCGCCCGCGTGCGGGATGGCCGTAGTGAGCTCGGTAAAGCTGAAGATGAAGCAGGTGTACATGGTCGCAACCATCAAGGCTGTTACCAAAAAGCCCAGTGTACCCGCCACGCCCCAGCCGTAACTCCAGCCAAAGTACTCGCCGGAAATCACCAGCCCGACAGCGATCCCCCATAGATGAATCGTGCCCAGCGTTGGCTTGAGTTGCGTGCTCATGGTCATCTCCCTGAGATTCGGTAATCGTTGAAACATCCTGTTGCAGAGGCCGTGCCAGTGCACTGATCATTGTCGTGTTGCTTCAAAACGGGTCGTTTACAGAACGCTGCAGTGAACCGATTCATCGGGTTGTGCAGGTTTGGTGCAGGCCATCGAAGCAGTGGTCGCTGCGGGTGCAGGGAATCATGACTTTTTATGGACGCGACTGGCTAAATGCCGATCTACGGGTCCCGTCTGCTCGCCGGTTCGGCTACAATGCGCGCCGATTTCGACTTACCTGAGACCACGCTCATGTCCGCCTGCCAGACTCCCGTCATCGTCGCCCTGGATTTTCCGACCCGTGAAGCCGCCTTGCGTTTGGCTGATCAGCTCGATCCCAAACTGTGCAGGGTCAAGGTCGGCAAGGAGCTGTTCACCAGTTGTGCGGCCGATATCGTCGAGACCCTGCGCAACAAGGGTTTCGAGGTGTTTCTTGATCTCAAATTCCACGATATCCCCAATACCACGGCGATGGCGGTCAAGGCCGCTGCCGAGATGGGCGTATGGATGGTCAACGTGCACTGTTCAGGCGGGCTACGCATGATGACGGCCTGCCGCGAAGTCCTCGAGCAGCGCAGCGGTCCTCAGCCACTGCTGATTGGCGTGACCGTTCTGACCAGCATGGAGCGGGAAGACCTTGCCGGTATCGGCCTGGATATTGATCCGCAGGTGCAGGTGCTGCGCCTTGCAGCGCTGGCCGAGAAGGCCGGTATGGACGGTCTGGTCTGTTCGGCGCTGGAAGCGCAGGCCCTGAAAGCGGCTCACCCGTCGTTGCAACTGGTGACGCCCGGTATCCGCCCGGCGGGCAGTGCGCAGGACGATCAGCGGCGCATTCTGACCCCGCGCCAGGCCCTGGATGCCGGCTCCGATTACCTCGTTATCGGCCGCCCGATCAGCCAGGCAGCTGACCCGGCGAAGGCCCTGGCTGCAGTGGTTGCCGAGCTGGCTTAAGCGGACGGACGCACAGCGTCGCGCAAGGCACCCCACGCCGAAGCGTGAGGTGTCCGGTCCGCGGGCTTTATTCCACTTTCAAGATCAGCTTGCCCTGGTTCTCACCGCTGAACAGCATCTGGAAGGTCTCCGGGAAAGTCTCGAGACCGTCGACGATATGCTCCTTGCTCTTGAGCTTGCCTTCCTTGATCCAGCCCGCCATCACCTCACCGGCTTCAGCGAAGCGCTCGGGGTGGTCCAGTACGATGAAGCCTTCCATGCGTGCACGGTTGACCAGCAGTGACATGTAGTTGGCCGGGCCTTTGATCGCCGTGGTGTTGTTGTACTGACTGATGGCACCGCAGATCACCACGCGCGCGCCGACCGCCAGCTGGCTGAGCGCCGCGTCCAGAATGTCGCCGCCAACGTTGTCGAAGTACACGTTCACGCCATCCGGACAGTGGCGCTTCAAACCATCCATAACGTCTTCGGACTTATAGTCGATGGCTGCATCGAAGCCCAGTTCTTCGGTCAGTAAACGGCATTTTTCTGCGCCTCCTGCGATGCCGACAACCCGGCAGCCCTTGAGCTTGGCAATTTGTCCGGCGACGCTGCCGACAGCACCCGCTGCACCGGAAATCACTACGGTATCACCGCTTTTTGGCTGGCCGACATCCAGCAGCGCCAGGTAGGCAGTCATGCCGGTCATGCCCAGAGCAGACAGATAAAGCGGTAGCGGGGCAAGGCTGGTATCGACCTTGTAAAAGCCTTTTGGCTCGCCCACGAAGTAATCCTGAACGCCAAGTGCGCCTTGCAGATGGTCGCCTACGGCAAATTTCGGGTTTTTCGATTCGAGCACTTCGCCTACGCCCAGGGCGCGCATCACTTCGCCCAGCTTTACGGCCGGAATGTAGGATTTTCCGTCATTCATCCAGCCACGCATCGCCGGGTCCAGCGACAGGTATTTGTTCCTGACCAGTATCTGGCCTTCGGCAAGTGCGGTAACCGGAGCCTCTTGATAGGTGAAGTCTTCACGGCGCACATCGCCCGACGGACGCTTGGCGAGCAGGAACTGGCGGTTGGAAAGATCAGTCATGGCAGGGTCTCCAGAAAATGGTTCAAAGATGGATTCAAACGCTCGCCGCGTTGCTCAGGCAAGAAGCGATCATCAAGCGAATGCTGTTTGATCCATGTGATTGATAGGAGTCCGATGCGGCTTTGGCGTTCAGACGGATCTGCAGATGACGCAGGCTGAATGCCGATAGGGCTTGAGTCACTTACGCCGGTGCTCTAGATTCATCGCTCGACAAACGTCTGGATAACCGTAATGCCAGCTACTTCTCCACAGACGCTTCACCCTCAGGTCCTGCGTGCTGGCGACGCCGTGGCGTTGGTATCGCCTGCCGGGCCTGTTGACCCCGGCAAAATCGACGCTGCGGTCGCGGTACTCAAGGGGTGGGGGCTGCGTCCGCGTGTCTATCCGCATGCACTGGGCAAATACTCATTCTATTCGGGAACCGACGAGGAGCGGCTTGCTGACCTTAACGCCGCACTGGCTGATCCGGAGATCCGTGCGGTCATTTGCAACCGCGGCGGCTATGGCGTGCAGCGAATTGTCCAGCAGGTGGATATGGACGCTGTGCGTCGTGACCCCAAGCTGGTGACCGGCTTTTCCGATATCACCGCACTGCATGGTGCGCTATGGAACCATGCGCGTCTGGCCACTATTCATGGCCCGGTCGCCTCGCAGCTGGAACGCGGTGGCCTGTTCGTCAGCGGCATGCACCATGTGCTGATGAGTACCGAGCCGGTATTGCTCAAGGCCGATCATGCCTCACCAACGGCGAAGGTCAGAACCGGCGGCAGCGCGCAGGGCCTGTTGCTGGGCGGCAATCTGTGCATCCTCGATACCTCGGTGGGTACGCCGTTCATGCCCGACATGACCGGTGCGATTTTGCTCATCGAAGAGGTCAACGAACCGGCCTATCGGGTTGACCGCATGCTGACCCATCTGGGTAACTGCGGCATCCTTGCGCGTCTGGCGGGTGTCGCGGTGGGCGAGTTCACCCCGGCCGCGAACACCGGCGGCACCATCAGCCCCGCCGATGTGCTGCTGGAACGGCTGGGCAGTATGGGCATTCCGGTGCTGGGCGGCTTGCCGGTAGGGCATGGAGATCTCAATCAGGCCGTGCCCTTGGGAACGCAGGCAATACTCGATGCAGATGCCGGAACCTTGCTGGTGTCAGCCACTGCCCGTAGTTGATCGTTCTTATGACGTGGGCTTGAGGCAGGCTTATCCGGCCTTGCGTGCATTGAGAATCAGCATGGTCAGCAGGCCCGCAACAATGCCCCAGAATGCCGAACCTATGGAAAACAGCGTCAGCCCTGAGGCCGTCACCATAAACGTGATAAGAGCGGGTTCGCGCTCGCGGGGCTCGGCCATGGCCACGGTCAGGCCATTGGTGATCGAACCGAGCAGCGCCAGTGCGGCAATCGAGATCATCAGCTCCGTGGGGAACGCACTGAGCAGACCTGCCAGCGTGGCGCCGAAAATCCCGGCGATTGCGTAGAAAATCCCGGCCCAGATCGCCGCTGTGTAGCGTTTGGACTCGTCTTCGTGCGCATGAGGGCTGGTACAGATGGCGGCGCTGATGGCGGCCAGGTTGATGCCGTGGCAGCCGAACGGTGCGGTAAGCAAAGAAGCAAAGCCTGTTACCGATATCAGCGGTGAGGTAGGCGGGTAGTAACCGTCGGCTCGCAACACCGCCACACCCGGCATGTTCTGTGAGGTCATGGCCACCACGAACAGCGGAATGCCGATGCTGACCGTCGCGGCCCAGGAAAACTCGGGAGTGGTCCAGACCGGCATGGCGACTTGCAGCGCCAGACCGCTGAAGTTCAGCAAGCCCAGCGCGCCCGATATCCCGATGCCGACCAGCAGTGCGAGCAGCACCGAGTAGCGTGGGGAAAGACGCTTCACCACCAGATACGTGAAAAACATGCCCAACACCAGGCCGGTGCGGTGCTGGGCGGCGATGAAGATTTCACTGCCGATCCTGAACAGGATTCCCGCCAGCAAGGCCGCAGCCAGCGAGGCTGGCAAACGCCGCACGATACGTTCGAAGCTGCCCGTTACGCCGCACAGGATGACCAGCAGCGCGCTGGTCATGAACGCGCCAATCGCCTGCGGGTATGCCACACCACCCAGACTGGTGATCAGCAGTGCGGCACCGGGTGTGGACCACGCGACAGTAATCGGCATGCGGTAGCGCAACGAAAGGCCGATGCTGCACACCGCCATGCCCATGAACAACGCCCACAGCCAGGATGAGATCTGCACGCTGCTCAGCCCCGCCGCCTGTCCGGCCTGAAACATCAGCACCAGTGAGCTGGTGCAGCCAGTCATCATAGCAATGAAGCCGGCAACCACCGCAGACGGCGATGAGTCGGTCAGCGGGCGCAATGGTGCCTTGAGGGTTTCGTTCATGCAGGGCGTTCCTTGAAGCGGGCAGGTAGCAAAGGACGCCAAGCCTAAACGCATGACCGCTCGGCTTTACGATACAGCGATATGAGTAAATGCCAGCACAGTTGCGACAGTGGTATTTATTCGACGTCAGTCCCGATTGGACACGCACCGGATTGCAGTGTCTGGCCCAGCGCCAGGTTGACTGTCATCCAGCCATCCACCGCTTCCTGACCCGCTTCGGCGAACACGCGTTGCAGCAGCTTGACCTGTTCACGCCGCAACGCCTGCTCGAAACGGGCGCCTTCATCGGTGAGCCCGAGTAGTCGTTTGCGTTTGTCGGTTTCCGGGGCGGTGCTGTGTACCAGGTCCATGCCGATCAGTTGGCGCAACGGGGCATTGAGCGCCTGCTTGCTCACGCCCAATACCGTGAGCAGTTCCTTGACGCTCAGTTCGGGATAGCGAGCGATGAAAAATACAATGCGCTGATGCACGCGACTGAAGCCGCGCTTGGCCAGCATTTCATCAGCCTTGGCGGTGAAAGCCTGATAGCCGAAGAAGAAGGCTTCCATGGCCATTTGTTGATTGGCAGGTTTTTTTAAGTCAAGCATGTTGACGTATCCGGGGTGGGCGTCGTAATTTGAGTCAACAAGTTTGACTTATTTTCCTTCGTCTCGGCTACAGGTAAGTGCCATGGCTTTTTCCGAACGCGTTTCCCGTCTGAAAAGTTCTCTGATTCGCGAGATCCTCGCCGCCGCTCAGCGCCCGCAAGTGATGTCGTTCGCCGGTGGCCTGCCTGCCGAGTCGATGCTGCCCAAAGTCGAGTGGGCTGACATGCCTGTTTCTCTGGGCCAGTACGGCATGAGCGAGGGCGAACCTGCGCTGCGCGAAGCGCTGGCTGCCGACGCCCGCGCCCTGGGTATTGCTTGCGATGCCAGTCAGGTCATGGTGGTCAGTGGTTCTCAACAGACGCTGGACCTTGCGGCCAAGCTCTACATCGACAAAGGCACCGAGATTCTGCTTGAAGCACCCACCTACCTGGCGGCGCTGCAGATATTTCAGCTGTTTGGTGCCGACTGCATCACCGTGCCCCTGCAGGCCGAAGGCCCGGACCTGATTACCATGCGCCAGCGCCTGGAGCAGCACAGGCCCGCATTCGCCTACCTGATCCCGACGTTCCAGAACCCCTCGGCAGTGCGCTACAGCCAGGCCAGCCGCGATGCGGTTGCGGCTTTGCTTGACGAGTTCGGCGTCACGTTGATCGAGGATGAGCCGTACCGCGAGTTGAGTTTTGACGGCGGCAGTGCCAGGCCGATTGTCAGCGGCCTGAAGACAGCAAGCTGGATCTACACCGGCACGGTCTCCAAAACGCTATTGCCCGGCCTGCGTGTAGGTTATCTGATCGCCAGTCCCGATCTGTTTCCGCACCTGTTGCGCCTGAAGCAGTCCGCCGATCTACATACCAATCGCCTTGGCCAATGGCAGGCCTTGCAGTGGATTGGCACTGAGCACTATCGTGAACATCTGCTGACGCTGTGCGAGTTCTACCGTGGTCGCCGGGATGCATTCGAGGATGCCTTGCAGACGCATTTTTCAGACTTGGCCGAGTGGAACAGCCCGCAAGGTGGATTGTTCTTCTGGCTGACCCTGAAACAGCCGCTGGACACCCGTACCTTGCTGGATGCCGCGTTGGCGCAGGACGTCGCGTTCATGCCGGGCGAACCTTTTTTTGCTGACCCGGACGCCAATCACGGCCATCTGCGCCTCAATTTCAGTCATATCGACCCGGCGCGTCTGAATGAAGGCATAAAACGACTGGCGTCCGTGGTCCGTGCGGCACAGAATCTGAAAGCCGCTTGATCAGAGCCGGCAATACAGGCATATCGAGGGAGCAGGCGATGTACAAGGTTTATGGCGATTACAACTCGGGCAACTGCTACAAGGTCAAGTTGATGCTTAACCTGTTGGGCAGTGAGTACGAGTGGGTGCCGGTCGATATTCTTAATGGCGAAACCCAGACCCCGGCTTTTCTGGAGAAGAACCCAAACGGCAAGATCCCCGTGTTGGAACTGGAAGACGGCACTTGCCTATGGGAGTCCAATGCGATTCTCAATTTTCTGGCTGATGGTTCCAGGTATCTTCCGAGCGAACCGCGGCTGCGCACCCAGGTTCTGCAATGGCAGTTTTTCGAGCAGTACAGCCATGAGCCGTCGGTGGCGGTTGCCCGCTTCATCCAGTTCTATCTGGGCTTGCCGGCTGAACGCATGACCGAGTATCGGGCCATGCAGAAATCCGGTTATCGAGCGCTGGCGGTCATGGAGCAGCAGCTTGATCGCACACCGTTTCTGGTCGGTGAGAATTTCTCCATCGCCGATATCGCCCTGTACGCCTATACCCATGTCGCTCATCAGGGCGGTTTCGATCTGGCACCTTACACCGGAATTCGGCGCTGGCTGGATCGGGTCAAGGCGCAACCGGGTTATGTCGGTATGCTGGATTGATGCACCCATTGGCTGAATAAAAGGAAATTTATGCGTGTTTCAATAGCACTTCTGGCCGCTTTCATCGCGCTGGGTATCGGCTGCTCGGCACAGGCTCAGGATTGCGATGCCAATCAGGCCAGCATGAATCAGTGTGCTGCCAATGAGCTGTCGGCGCTCGATGCTGATCTCAACAAGCAGTACAAGGCGCAGATGACGTGGCTGAAGACGCCGGCTAAAAAGCAGGCGTTCAAGGATGCACAACTGAAGTGGATAGCCCTGCGTGACGCCGATTGCCTGTATCAGGCTGGCAAGCCCGAGGATTCAGGCTCCATATGGCCGTTGCTGCAATCGCAATGCCTGGCTGACCAGACCCGCGTGCGCCTCAAGCAATTGCAAGCCTATGTCGCCTGCCGCGAGGAAGGTTGCCCGCGTTGAGGCACGTCGGGCACGAGGTGTTCAGATCGCGCCGAACCGCTGATTCAGGTAGTCGATAATGACCTTGGATTCGTACATCCAAACGGTTTTGTCGCCTTCTTCGATTCGCAGGCAAGGCACTTTGATTTTGCCGCCCTCGTTAAGCAGCGTCTGACGGTCAAGCTCGTTGTTCTTCGCATCGCGCAAAGCGACAGGAACATTGAGACGGTGCAGGGTGCGACGGGTTTTCACGCAGAACGGGCAGGCGTGGAACTGGTACAGCGTCAGGTCTTGAGCCGCCTCAGCGACAGCCGCCTGGGCCTGCGGATCGCGCTTTTTCCTGCTCGGGCGGGTCAGGAAGTCGATACCGATGACGAGCTGGCCAAGGCCGACTCTTAACGCTTTCATGAACACGGTCATACCTCTTGCGGACAGTGGCGAAAATCGGCCGGACGTTCAGCGTGCGCCAGGGCACGTGAACGCTGGCTGAACGGGTCACTTGATCAGGCTGAGAAACTCACTGCGAGTGGCAGCATTTTCACGGAATTCGCCGAGCATCACTGACGTGATCATGGCCGAGTTCTGCTTCTCGACACCGCGCATCATCATGCACATGTGCTTGGCTTCGATCACCACCGCCACACCCAGTGCACCGGTAACCTGCTGGATGGCCTCGGCGATCTGACGGCTGAGGTTTTCCTGGATCTGCAGACGGCGGGCGTACATATCAACGATCCGCGCCACCTTCGACAGGCCCAGCACCTTGCCGTTGGGAATGTAGGCGACATGTGCCTTGCCAATGAACGGCAGCAGATGATGCTCACAGAGCGAGTACAGCTCGATGTCCTTGACCATGACCATTTCACTGGCATCGGAGCTGAACAGCGCGCCGTTGGTGACTTCTTCCAGCGTTTGCGCGTAACCGCGACACAGGTACTGCATGGCCTTGGCGGCGCGTTTGGGGGTGTCCAGCAGACCTTCGCGCGAGACGTCCTCGCCCAATTGCCCGAGTATGGCGGTGTAATTCTGTTCCAGTGTCACAGGGGTGTGTTTCCGTGTGGGTTTCGATGGGTGCGAGGGCAGGCCCGTCGCCGACGGCGCACATAGTAACTTACGCAAGAGTGCGGGTGCACGGCAGCGCTGCAAATCAACCGGGCGTTATGCGTTTTGTATCGTAGCGCTTACACGTTGGCGACCAGATCGCTACCCACTTCCCCGGTGCGGCGCTGTCTGACTGTGCAGGTTATTAATCAATTGCCTGTCGAGAGAGTGAATCCGGATGTTGAGTCGAGTAGCAAAAATAGCGTTGTTCGCAATCGTACTGTCGTCGGTTTCCGGCTGCTGGCCGTTTTGGCCTGGTCCGGGCGGACATGGCGGCGGCGGTGGCCATCATGAAGGGGGTGGACCTGGTGGCCCCGGCGGTCCTGGCCCGCGCTGAGTAATACGCCGGGCAGCAGATTGCTGTCCGGCAAGAGGGGCGCGAGGAGGATTACTCGTCGCGTCCTTCCATCATGGTGCGTCTGAGTATCACGTACACCGCACCCGCACCGCCATGTTTGGCCAGGCATGAACAAAAGCCCAGTACCTGCGAATGCTGACGCAGCCAGGTGTTGACGTGGCTCTTGATCATGGGGCGCTTGCCGTCGAGGCGTACCGCCTTGCCGTGGGTGACACGTACGCAGCGTATTTCCAGTCGAGTCGCTTCAGCCAGAAACTCCCACAGCGTCTCACGCGCCACTTCCACGCTCATGCCGTGTAAGTCCAGGCTGCCTTCGAAGCTGATCTGCCCGAGTTTGAGCTTGCGCATCTGGCCTTCCTGCACGCCGTCGCGCGACCAGCTCAGGATATCTTCCGGACCGACATCGATCACGAATTGATCCGACAAGCCGTCGACGGTCACCGAATCGGTGCGCACAGTCGCCGACTGACGCAGGCGGGCCAGCATTTTTCGATCGGTCTTGGGTTTGCCGACATCGGCGTGTTCATGCTTGAGCGGCTTTACGCCGCGCGTTTCGCTTCTGAACAGGGAAAAATCGTCGTCTTGCATGGGGCCTCCGCGAAGGAAGCCATTCTAACCGTTCAAGCGCCAGGGTCAGTTGTGTTTTTTCATCAGGTGAGCCGAGATACTCAAGCCGCTAGCACTGCGTTGACGGCGGCAGCGGCGCCATAGCCAGACACCCAGATAAAGCACCAGCAACCCGCCGACGGCGACAAATGCGGCGCCTCCAGGGCTGGCATTCAGCTCCCCGAGCATCTGCGGGTGAACGGTCAGGCTGGAAACTCCGGCAACGGTCAGCAACACGCCTGACGCTAAAAGAAGCAGCGCGATCAGCGTACCGATGCGTTTGCCCCAGTTGCCCTGACCCCTGGGGCGCAGGCGACGTGCATCGAAACCATCTGACGTTTTCATGCCTTTTCCTCAATAGGTATCGGCTCAATGGAGTATCGGCGCTGTGACCCGGAGAAGAAGGGGTGGTTCCCGCCTCCGGGATGATACGAGCCGGCAAGGGATAGGCGGTTATGTGAATACGCCCACACAACCACTCGTTCCGGCGCAGATCAGATCAGATCAGGTCTTTGGTCAGCGCCAGTGTGGCGAAGTTGTCGGCCATGATCGCCATCTCGGTTCTATGCACCACCTGCGCGCTGACGACGCCGTGCGGGCTCGGCAAGTCGCGGGTTGCGCAGGCATCGTCGACCAGTGTGCAGCGATAACCATAGTCCTTGGTAGCGCGAACCGTGGTGCTGATGCTCGAGTGGCTCATGAAGCCGCAGACGATCAGGTCCAGATGACCCAGCTTTTGCAGAAGATCATGCAGCCCGGTGCCGTTGAAAGCGTTGGGCAGGCGTTTTTCGACCAGATGTTCGTCGTCCTTCGGCAACAGCTCCGGCACCAGTTGACCGCGCTCGCCCTGTGGGTCGAACAGGCCGCCCACAGTGCCCAGATGGCGAATATGAACAATCGGGCACTTGACCGCACGGGCCTTCTCGACCAATTGGCAGATGTTGGCCAGGGCTTCGTCGACGCCTGTCAGGGCCAGCGGGCCGCTGAGGTATTCTTTCTGGGCATCGATGATGATCAGCGTCGCATTGCTCAAATTGGCGGGCGCATGCACCCGGCCGCTGAGTTGGAACATGGTCTTTAAATCGGACATTCACGGGCTCCTTGGTGTGGGGCTTTTGTGACATTGTCCTCTGGCTGAGGCGTTCTGGGAATGGCAACCATCGCAAGCCACGGTTTTTATGGCCTGCAGGGCAGTTGGCGGTGGGGGTGGCTGGCGGTTTGCCTTGATGGCAGTACGCGAATCATGGAAACTTCCATGCCTATCGGGTACGAAGAATGTGCATTGTTCGGAACCAGACTTTTCACCGTGGCTCGTCTTACAGCAGCTCGTCGCCTTTCCAAGGAGTTTGTCCATGATCACTTCCCGTTTGCGTACCGTGCGCGACCATATACGGTGGGCCGTCAGCCGCTTTCACGAGGAAGACGTATTTTTCGGTCATGGCACCGACAATGCCTGGGATGAAGCGCGGCAGTTGGTGCTGGGCGCATTGCATCTGCCTTGGGAAATCGCCGACAGCTACCTGGATTGCCGCCTGGAAGTCGATGAAATATCCGAACTGCAACGCCTGATCAAACGCCGAATCGATGACCGTGTGCCAACGCCGTATCTGCTGGGCGAAGCCTGGTTTTGCGGTATGTCGTTCATTGTCGATGACCGTGTATTGATCCCGCGTTCACCTATTGCCGAGCTGATCGAAGAGCGTTTCGCGCCCTGGCTGGCCAACGAACCAGCCCGGATTCTGGACCTGTGCACCGGCTCCGGTTGCATCGGTATCGCCTGTGCCGAGGTGTTTCCCGAAGCCGAGGTGGCCCTGGCCGACTTGTCCTACGACGCACTGGAGGTGGCTAACCAGAACATCGAGCGTCACGGTATGGAGGATCACGTCTACACCGTGCAGGGCGACGGGTTCGACGGTTTGCCGGGGCAGCGCTTCGACCTGATCGTGTCCAACCCGCCCTATGTGGACGCCGAAGACTTTGCCGACATGCCCGACGAGTATCAGCATGAGCCTGAGCTGGCGCTGGCCTGTGGCAGCGATGGTCTGAACCTGGTACGCCGTATGCTTGCGCAGGCAGCCGATCACCTGAACGAGAAAGGCTTGCTGATCGTCGAAGTAGGCAACAGCCAGGTACACGTGCAGGCGCTGTACCCGGAAGTCGATTTCGCCTGGCTGGATTTCCAGCGCGGTGGTCACGGGGTGTTCATGCTCACAGCAGAACAGTGCCGCAACCATCAGGCGTTGTTCCAGTCGAAGGTTTGATAGGGAAGACTGAGAGAAGGGGGAGCTGAGATCAGCTCCTTTTTTTATCGGTGGGTCGCGATCCAGATCAACAGTCCCGCCTGAAACACCGCGAAGGTCACCAGGCAGGCAATCGTGAAGCGCAGACCGGCGTCCTCGCGCTTGTACTTGCCGACACGGTCCTCGTGCTGGCGAATGGTCACTTCCTGTTCGATCAGGTTCTTCTCGGCCTTTTCCAGCATTTGCGAGGCTTCGAGAATTTCGATGATCTGCACCTTGTCGTTGTTCCAGGTGCTGTGCAGGTTGCCGACGTGTACGTCCTTGATGGTGCCTTTCATGTGCTGGGCATCGGCGTACGCTACTTCAAAACCCAAGGTGCGCAGAAAGTGGTCACGACGCAGGCGTGTGTCTTCGTTCAGGCCGTCCTTGCTCGCCAGCGCTACGCCTTCAATCTTGTAGGATGACCATCTTTTCTGCGCCCAATGCACGGCATGGGCGATCATGAAACGACCGATGCCGCGGTTCCACGGCTCGATCTGCAAGCCTGATTCGGGACCGAAGCGCACAGTGCGCTTTTCGTGATCGGCCCAGACATCCAGATTGTTCTGCTCCTTGCGGACCCGTTGGCCTGGCAGCTGCACATTGATGCGCAGCAGGCTCAATTCCTTGCTGTGCCGCTCGGCACGACCAAACTGCACAAAACGCAAGGGCCGTCCGCCGGTGGCGCGGTCGGTAGGCTGTGGTGCCAGACGCAACATCTGAAAGTTCTCGGGCAGAACGTCTTCCCACGGCTGCGGCGGTGCCTGAACCTCGGCTTCTACGCTTTCGGGTGCTGCAGTGGTTTCAGTCATGATATTCGCGTCAGTCATAATGGTGTCCTTTCCTGGGCCTTGCACCGGGATACTTGCAACGGAACAAGAAGCCAGCAAACCGCTATCGGCCAGATATCCGAAGACTGAAGGGTTTGCAATTATCTGACGTCAGATTTTTTTCCTGGTTGGGGCAGGGCCTTGATGAAGGCCAGGATCCGCTTGGTCACTTCACTGGCCAGCGGCTGGGTCGGGTTGCGGTAGGACAACAACTGCTGCTGTAAGTCGTCTGGCACGATACGCAGCACATGATTCATTCCGTCGATCAGGGCCAGTTCGGCATCCGGTCTGGCTTTTTGCAGCAGCAGGGCATCGCCCACGCCCACCTGAATGTCGTTGCGCCCCTGAACGATGAGCGCCGGAATGTGCACTGCAGCGAAGGCTGCGGCGGGGTCCTGGCGAAACAGCGAGATCAGATACGGCTGGACACTGGGGCGAAATACCACTTCCAGCTCGGCGGGCACGTTGTCGTCGGTCTTGCCCGCCTTCAGTTCATCGAGCAACTGATTGCTGCGTTGCAGCAGATCCGGTGGCAAGCGCTCCTGAAATTGTTCGCGCAGCACCTGATCGACAGGCCGTCCGGTGCCCGCCACGGAAATCAGCGCCGCTGCACCCACTTTTTCAGCCGCCAGCGTCGCCACCAGCGCACCCTCGCTGTGGCCCAGAAGAATCAGCTGGCCAAGGCGCGGGTTGGCTTTGAGCGCTCTGGCCCAGAGTTGAACATCGGCCACGTAGCGCTCGACGCTCAGGTTGCGTTCATCCGGCGTGACTGCCTTGCTGGCTGCGACGCCGCGTTTGTCGTAGCGCACGCTGGCGATATTGTTTTTAGCCAGAACCACCGCCAGGCGTTTCATGCTGTCGTTGCGTCCACCCTCAGGGTTGTTGCCGTCGCGGTCGGTGGGGCCGGAACCGGCGATGATCAGCACCACCGGGACCGGTTTGTCCGAACGGGGCATCAGCAGAGTGCCGTACAGTTTGCCGTTTTCGGTATCCACCGTGATCGGCCGCTGCACCACGCTGGGCGCCGCAGCACTGGCTGTTCCGGCGATTAGGCTCAGGGTCAATGTTATCGGCAGGGCCAGCAGACGCAGCGCGTTTGGTACTCGAAGCAGGGAATTACCGGATAACATCGCAAGGCCATCATGGGGAGAGTCTCGCTTGGACGCGCGGCGTGACAGAAGGTTCGAGGATGAACTGAACCGCGAGCCTGCGTATACTGGCGCGCTTGGTTTAACGATCTGGTTTTTTGGCTGATTTTTCGGAGCGCCCGCATGTCCGGCAACACTTTCGGCAAGCTGTTCACTGTCACCACTGCCGGCGAAAGCCACGGCCCGGCGCTGGTCGCTATCGTCGACGGCTGCCCGCCGGGGCTGGAGCTGGACCTGCAAGACCTGCAGCGTGATCTGGACCGGCGCAAGCCAGGCACCAGCCGTCATACCACGCAGCGTCAGGAGGCCGATGAGGTCGAGATCCTGTCTGGCGTCTTCGAGGGCAAAACCACCGGTGCCTCCATAGGCCTGCTGATCCGCAACACAGACCAGAAGTCCAAGGACTATTCGGCCATCAAGGACCTGTTCCGTCCGGCCCATGCCGATTACACCTACCACCACAAGTACGGTATTCGCGATTACCGCGGCGGCGGCCGCAGTTCGGCACGGGAAACCGCCATGCGCGTGGCAGCGGGGGCGATTGCCAAGAAATACCTGGCAACCCAGGGCATCGTCATTCGCGGCTACATGAGCCAGCTGGGCCCGATCCAGATCCCGTTCAAGACCTGGGATTCGGTCGAAGACAACGCGTTTTTCTGCCCCGACCCTGACAAGGTGCTGGAACTGGAAGCCTACATGGACCAGCTGCGACGTGATCAGGACTCGGTCGGGGCGAAAATAACGGTAGTGGCCGAAGGCGTAATGCCCGGCCTCGGCGAGCCGATCTTTGATCGTCTGGACGCCGAGCTGGCACACGCGCTGATGAGCATCAATGCGGTCAAGGGCGTGGAGATCGGTGCCGGTTTCGACTGCGTTGCACAGCGCGGCACCGAGCACCGCGACGAGATGACCCCACAGGGTTTCCTGTCCAATCAGGCGGGCGGCATTCTTGGCGGCATTTCCTCCGGCCAGCCGATCATTGCGCATCTGGCGCTCAAACCAACCTCCAGCATCACCACGCCGGGGCGTTCGATCGATACCGATGGCAACGCGGCTGACGTCATCACCAAAGGCCGGCACGACCCGTGTGTCGGCATTCGCGCCACGCCAATTGCCGAGGCGATGATGGCCATCGTGTTGCTTGATCATCTGCTGCGTCATCGCGGTCAGAACGCCGATGTCAGCGTCAACACGCCTGTGCTGGGACAGTTGTAATGCGCGCTGTCACGGTCGCGGACTGCTAGCGTGACGCAAACATCCGGCGGACAGCTTCCTTACTGGCGGCTGTCCGGGTTCTACGTGTGCTATTTCGCTTTGCTCGGCCTGTCTGCGCCGTTCATGGCCCTTTATCTTCATCACTTGGGTTTTTCCAGCTCACGCATAGGCGAACTGATCGCCATCCCTATGCTGATGCGCTGCGTTGCGCCCAATCTCTGGGGGTGGCTGGGTGATCACACTGGTTGGCGTCTGACCATTGTGCGGTCTGGTGCCATCTGCACATTGTTGGCGTTTTCGCTGATTCTGTTCGAAAAAAGCTATGCCTGGCTGGCGATGGTCATGGCGTTCTATGCGTTCTTCTGGCATGCCATCCTGCCGCAGTTCGAAGTCATCACCCTCGCGCACCTGCAAGGCCAGACCTCGCGTTACAGCCAGATCCGGCTGTGGGGCTCGATCGGTTTCATTCTGGCGGTCGTGGTGCTGGGACGGGTGTTCGAATGGTTCAGTCTGGATCTGTTTCCTTACATCGCGCTGGCGATCATGGCCGGTATCGTTGTCAGCAGCTGGTGGGTGCCGAATGCGCATCCCTCACCGTCGAGCCGTGAAACCGTGTCGGGCGGCTTTCTCAGGCAACTGGCGCGTCCTGGTGTCTTGGCGTTCTACCTCAGTGTCGCGCTGATGGTGCTCAGCCATGGGCCGTATTACACCTTTTTGACCTTGCACCTCGAAGCGCTCGGTTACAGCCGTGGCCTGATCGGCCTGCTATGGGCGGTCGGTGTGGTGGCTGAAGTGCTGATGTTCATGGTCATGAGCCGGATTCTGCAGCGTTTCTCCGTGCGCCAGGTACTGTTCGCCAGTTTTCTGCTGGCCGCATTGCGCTGGCTGCTGCTGGGACTGTTTGCCGATCACCTGACCGCGCTGCTGATTGCCCAGGTGATGCACGCCGCCACGTTCGGCAGCTTTCACGCCGCTGCCATTCATTTCGTGCAAAGTAGCTTTGGCCCGCGTCAGCAAGGACAGGGGCAGGCACTGTATGCCGCGTTGTCCGGCGTGGGTGGCGCGTTGGGCGCTCTGTATTCCGGTTACAGCTGGAACGCGCTGGGGCCAGCCTGGACGTTTGCCATTGCCAGCCTTGTAGCCTTTGCCGCAGCCATCATGATTATCACACCCAAGAAAGAGGAAGGTGTATGAGCCGCGAACAACTTAGCGTGGAAATAATCGAGGCCGGGCGCTTCCTGTATGGCCGCGGCTGGTCGCCTGCCACCAGCAGCAATTACTCCGCGCGTCTTTCAGCCACCGAGGCGCTGCTGACCGTATCGGGCAGGCACAAGGGCCAGTTGGGTCCTGACGATGTGCTGGCTACCGATATGGCAGGCAACAGCCTGGAGCCCGGGAAAAAGCCGTCTGCTGAAACCTTGCTGCACACCCAGTTGTACAGCAGCAGGCCACAGGTCGGCGCGGTGCTGCACACCCACTCGGTGAATGCGACGGTGCTGTCGAGGCTGACTGCCGCCGATCATCTGGTGTTCGAGGATTACGAGCTGCAAAAGGCCTTTCACGGCGTGGTCACTCATCAGTCGCAGGTCGTGGTACCGATTTTCGACAACGATCAGGATATTGCCCGTCTCGCCGCAAAGGTGCAGCCTTGGCTGGACGCCCATCCCGAGTGCGCTGGTTACCTGATCCGCGGTCACGGTCTCTACACCTGGGGGGCAAAAATGAGCGACGCCTTGCGCCAGATCGAAGCGTTCGAGTTTCTGTTTGAATGCGAACTTAAAATGCGCGCGGTATTGAACCGTTGAAAACGTCGTATTAAAACCAGCCTGTAAGCCTGACCTGCCTGTAAAAGCCGGAAGGTGGTGCCCCAAACCGAGGATTCATGCCATGAGCAGCCTGTCCGTTTATCACGTTTCAAGCCCTGACACGCCCAACAAGGTGCTGACCCATCTGGAAGATATTGCTTCGACGCTGGCCGAGCACGGCGTGGCGTTCGACCGCTGGGAAGCGGCAGCGCCGATTACCCCCGGTGCCAGCCAGGAAGAAGTGATCAGCGCCTATCGTACCCAGATCGACAAGCTGATGACCGAGCATGGTTATGTCACCGTGGACGTCATCAGCCTCAACAGTGACCACCCGCAGAAAGCCGAATTGCGCGCCAAATTTCTTGAAGAGCATCGGCATGGCGAGGACGAAGTGCGCTTTTTCGTAGCCGGGCGGGGCTTGTTCACATTGCACATCGACGACTACGTATACGCCGTGCTGTGCGAAAAGAACGACCTGATTTCCGTACCGGCCGGCGCCCGGCACTGGTTCGATATGGGCGAAAACCCGCATTTCGTTGCCATCCGCCTGTTCAACAATCCGGAAGGCTGGGTGGCGAATTTTACCGGTGAAGACATTGCTGGCCGTTTTCCACGGCTGGAAGACTGACAGGAGCCCGATTCTGATGCCCATCAAAGCTATCCTCACGGATATTGAAGGCACCACCAGCGCAGTGAGTTTTGTTTTCGACGTGCTGTTTCCGTTTGCCAAAAAGCACCTGCCCGGGTTTGCTCGGCAAAACGCCGGACAACCGGCAGTGGCGTCGCAGCTGCAAGCGGTACGCAGCGAGGCCGGCGAGCCTGATGCCGATGTCGAGCGGGTTATTGCAATACTGCTGGAATGGATTGCCGAAGACCGCAAGGCCACGCCGCTCAAGGCGTTGCAGGGCATGGTCTGGGAGCAGGGCTATAACGCCGGACAGCTCAAGGGCCATGTTTACCCGGATGCTGTCGATGCCTTGAAACACTGGCATCAACAGGGCTACAGGCTTTACGTTTATTCCTCGGGCTCAATTCAGGCTCAGCAATTGATTTTCGGCTGTTCCGAGGCGGGCGATCTGTCCGGTCTGTTCAGTGGTTACTTCGATACGACGTCCGGCCCCAAGCGCGAAGCGCAGTCCTACCGGACGATTGCGCAGGCAATCGAGTGTCCTGCCGAGCACATTCTGTTCCTCTCGGATATCGTCGAAGAGCTCGACGCAGCGCAGGCCGCTGGCATGGTCACCTGCGGTCTGGCGCGTGACGGCGGGGTGCTTGCGGGTCACAGATATGTGAGCAGTTTCGCGCTCATTGACCCTGCTTCGTTCTAAACGACATCAGCCTGTCGTGCGCGGCATTGTCCTGATGCCGCGGTATGAAAATCTGCCCGCCGCAAGGCTTGCACGCTATTTTCTGTCTGGAGCGTCCTGTTTTTGAGTGGGACGTTGCCTACCTGAAAGTGCGTTGAGTCTGTTTGTTCTGCTCGTCATTCTTCAACGCGATTATTCGTGTAAGTTCTGCGCCCATCGTCCCCTGAGTCACGGACAACACCTGTACCGATTCACGGGCGCATAAGGAGCGGCAGCGATGTGCAGTGCCATTACAGAAAGCGCAAGCAGGGACTTATTGATACAGCAGATGGTGAGCACGATCAGCGAACTCGATGGCCAGACCGCTATCGAGAATGCCCTCGAATGGCTAAGGCGCGAATGCAACAGTGAGCGGGCGATGTTCTATCAGTTCAAAGGGCCGGTGCTGCTGACGTTCATTACCTGCAATGTCGATGATGCCTGGGGCAAGGCTTACCGCCAGCGCGAGTTCATCACCCAGGATCCGGTCATCCGCTGTTATCGCAATCAGTTCGGATTTGTGAACTGGCAGGATGCATTCAGACAGTATCCGGTGTCAGCGTGTTACGAAGAAATCGTCGATACGTGCGAACTGCTTCCGGCCATTTCCTACGGCTACATGAACCATTGCCGTGGTGCCGACAGCGTGACGTCGGTTTGTACGCTGGGTGAAGTGGGGCGAGCGATCTCCGCTGAACAAAAATACCTCATGAGCAGTCTCATGCCGGTGCTGCACAGCGTTGCGCGGGGTTTGAAGTTCTGCTCTCGCGGTTTGACCCATCGGGAACTGGAGGTACTGCAGTGGGCCAGGGATGGAAAAACTGCCTGGGAGATCTCAATGATCCGCGACGTGTCGGAGTCGACGGTGAAGTATCACCTCAAGACCATCTATTCCAAGCTCGGTGTCGCCAATAGGGCGCAGGCGGTAGGCGAAGCGCTTTGCCGGGGTTTGATCAGGTAATCGACACCTGAAAACGCGGGCAAAAAAAAGCCGCGAGAACAAGGTGTAATCGCGGCAAACAAGGGATGAGAGCGTACAGCGGGTGCCGCCTGTCAAGGCGGCGGGAAAATCAACGGGTGTGGTAAGTCGGCAGGTCGAAGCGGTGCTGACTTTGCAGCATCGAAATAGCTGGCAACTCGCTGGCTTGTGCAGCGAGGTCGCGGCGGATAGCACTGATTACCCATTCCAGCTGGACCGGAGTGTGCAACTGAGCATAAGACACGGAGCGACGGATCTGCTTGCCATCGTGAGTACGCAGTGACAACAGAACACCACCATCAGGACGTGGCTGGGTGGTAACGGTGTAGTCGGAGAATACGGAAGCGAATTTTTCTTGAATAAAAGTCATGTCAGGCGGCTCCATTGCTCATGGGATAATAAGCTTGGAAGTACTATTGCAGTGTCTGTGCCAGTCTTTGACTTAAAATAAATCCTTTAAAATCAACAACTTGAAATATTGTCTATTTTAAGGCTTCGTGCATTTTGCATGAACACCCTTCGTGCGCCCTGCATTTTGCCGTTTCCTGCACGATGGGTATCGGGCAGAAGGGGGATTGCATGGCTTGCGGTGATCAGGAGCAGGTATTGCGCATCCATATCCATGCTGATCGAACAGCTGGCGAGACTTGAGGTCAGTGTGTGTATCGACGCCGGGTCAACGCATGCCCGGAGTACCGTGCGCCAAGGAGTAGTTAATGACCGATACAAATATCAGCGCTTCGCAAACCATGACTGAAGACGAAGCCGCCGAGTTCGCCGAGCAGGTATTCGATGTGGCTCGCCAGGGAAATGCAGTCATGTTGGAGCGTCTGCTTGAAAAGGGCCTGCCTGCAGACTTGCGCAACCACAAGGGCGACACGCTGCTGATGCTGGCCAGTTATCACTGTCATGCGGATGCGGTCCGGGTGCTGCTTGATCACAAGGCCGATCCGGAAATTCGCAACGACAATGGTCAGAGCCCTATCGCCGGTGCCGCGTTCAAGGGCGATCTGGCGGTGGTGAGGCTGCTGGTCGAGGCCGGTGCAGACGTTGACGGCTCCTCTGCCGATGGTCGTACTGCGTTGATGATGGCGGCCATGTTCAATCGCAACGAGATAGTCGATTACCTGATCAGTCAGGGCGCGGACCCGCATGCCACTGATGCCAAGGGCATCACGGCACTGGGTGCCGCTCAGGCAATGGGTGCGACTGTCACCATTGATCAACTGATCAAACTGGGTGTGCAGCCGGCCCGGTCCTGATGCTGAGTGCCTTCAGGGCATGAACACATAGAGGCGCGATGGATTTACCGTTATCCTTCGCGCCTCTTTTTTTGCCCGTTATCAGGATCGCTCCCATGAAAGACTCACTGGTCGAATTAATCAGCAAAGTCAGCTCCGGCTGCATGGGCGACGACGAAATCGTGCGTATTGCCGATGAAGCCGCGCAGGCGTATGCCGACCCTCAGACTTTTCTGGCCGCCAACCCTGATATCAACTACGACGACACCTTTCCGATTCCGCTGGGCGAATGGGTGGTGGTGGGCAGTCTGCCGGAAACCGTGCTGTTTCAGGCCGACAGTTATATGGACCTGTTCGAGCAGATCGTGCAGTCATTCGGCAAGGACGTGACGTTCAACATCAAGCCGAAACAATTGGCCAAGGTCGAACCACTGGTAGCGCTCAACCGGATTCAGATTCAATTGAGCAGCATGAACAAGGACATGGGCGGCTATGTGCTGATGAACTTCAGCCAGCCGCTGGATGACGAACTGCAGGCGGTGCTGGTGTACGGCCGTGACGAGGCGCGGGTGCTTGAACTGGCGGCGTTGGCCGGCATCCATGCCGCACCCGCTTTGCAGGCATTGCGCGGTTAACCCAGCGCCGTGTCGAGAAACATCATTACCGCGAAGCCGCCCATCAGGCCGAGCGTCGCCGAGGTCTGATGGCCGTTGCGGTGGGTTTCCGGGATGACTTCATGGGACACCACGAAGATCATCGCACCTGCCGCCAGCCCCATGCTGAGCGGGTAGGCGATGGCAAACCCGCTGGAAATACCCAGGCCCACCAGCGCGCCCAGCGGCTCCATGAGTCCTGAACCGATGGCCACCAGCATTGCCTTGAATGCCGACAGCCCGGTAGCACGCAGGGCCAGCGCAATGGCCAGGCCCTCAGGGATGTCCTGAATAGCAATGGCAGTAGTCAACGGCAGGCCGACGTTCATGTCGCCGCTGGCGAAGCTCACACCTATCGCCATGCCCTCCGGCAGGTTATGCAGGGTAATCGCCAGGACAAACAGCCAGACCCGGCTGATTCGCTCTGAATGAGGACCCTGACGGCCCACGCTTTCATGCTCGTGCGGGGTGAACTTGTCCAGCCCAAGCATCAACAGCACACCCAGGCCCAGACCGGTCACCACCGTCGCAGCGGCCCAAGGGCCGCTGTCGGTTATGCCCCGGGCGGCCTCCAGCCCTGGCAGTATCAGCGAGAACGAGCTGGCAGCCAGCATCATGCCGGCAGCAAAACCGAGCATGATGTCTTGAGCGCGTTGCGAAACGTTGCGCAGGGCGACCGCCATGACTGCACCCAGCGCCGTCGCCAGGAAGCCGGCCGTACCGCCCAGCAGTGCATGATTGAAGTTGACCTGGCTAGTGCCATAGAAGGCGTTGTAAAGACTGATGCCGCCGAGGCCGACGACGATCAGCAGAGCAAGGGCGAAACCCAGGCTCACCAGCGGGCTGCCCTGAAGATGGTTAAACCATGTCGCCCAAGGCGTTCGGGGTTGTGCGGGCGTTGGCATGAAGACGGCTACCTGTGTGAGGGTGAAAGCGATAATGAATGAAATGCGAAGTCGACCCCCGTTGGGAGCCTGAGAATATAAGGTTGGTTCAACGGAACCCCCGAACGGCGCAACTATCCTAGGAAGGTAAGCATTCAATTAGGGGCAACACCATGGGTTCTAGTTTCAACGGCCTGGTCGGCTTGATCATTCTGGCGCTCGATATCTGGGCCATCATCAATGTCTTGAAAAGCGGCGCCGAGACCGGCAAGAAAATTCTCTGGGTATTGTTGATCGTGCTGTTGCCTGTTGTGGGCCTGATCATCTGGGCAATCCTCGGACCGCGCGGCAACGTGCGAATCTGACACGCCGGAAGGTTGGCAGCGAACGCTTGATTACCCTGGGTAATCAGGCGTTTTTCGTTCATGGGCCAGGGCATTTGCAAGCAAGACGCTGCACAGAGGTTCGACCTGTCATGTTCCTCGACGTAGAATGCGCGCCTTTGTTGTGGGCGGTCGGCCGTCCTGTCATCAGTACCCAGCGGGAGCTTACCCATGAGCGATTATCAGGAAACGTTGTACGAAGGCTACGGCCAGCGCTTTCGTATGGAAAAAATGCTGCACGAAGTGCGTACCGAACACCAGCATCTGGTGATCTTCCAGAACCCGCGCATGGGCCGCGTCATGGCGCTGGACGGCGTGATCCAGACCACCGAGGCGGATGAGTTCATCTATCACGAAATGCTCACTCACGTGCCGATTCTGGCCCACGGCGCTGCCAAACGTGTACTGATCATTGGCGGCGGCGATGGCGGCATGCTGCGCGAAGTCGCCAAGCACCTGACCGTCGAGCACATCACCATGGTCGAGATCGACGCCACGGTGGTCGAGATGTGCAAGGAGTTCCTGCCCAATCACTCCAGTGGCGCTTTTGACGATTCGCGCTTGAACCTGGTCATCGACGACGGCATGCGCTTTGTCGCGACGACCGAAGAGAAGTTCGACGTGATCATCTCCGACTCCACTGATCCTATCGGTCCGGGCGAAGTGCTGTTTTCGGAGAACTTTTATCAGGCCTGTCATCGCTGCCTGAACGAGGGCGGCATTCTGGTTACCCAGAACGGTACGCCCTTCATGCAACTGAGCGGTGTGCAGACCACTGCAGGACGCATGAATGGCCTGTTTGCCGATTGGCATTTCTATCAGGCCGCCATCCCGACCTACATCGGCGGTGCAATGACTTTTGCCTGGGGCGCCACTGACAAGAGCTACCGCAAACTGCCACTGGAAACCCTGCGTCAGCGCTTCATGGGCAGCGGTATTGTTACGCGCTATTACAACCCGGAAGTTCACATTGGCGCATTCGCCTTGCCGCAGTACGTACTGCAGGCTGTGAGCAAGGCCAGCAACGACTGATCAATAGATCTGACGTTAGCGGCCGGGTCAGCCCTAACGCCGCCTGAGAGGCGTTGAAGCGCGCAACTGGCGACAGAAATTTCACACTTTCTTTCCCAGAATTGCGCGCGAAGCTGAACAGGCACGCGTATTCATGGGCCGCCCCGGCCCCTGGTGACCCGCAATCAAGTAATATCTGCGCCCTGTCGTACGCCGCCCGCCCTTGGTGAAGGGCGGTGCTGCACCCTGAACCTACCCCTGAATCCACCGGATCCTGACAACCATGGCTAAAACGGACGCCCAGATTCATCGGCAAGCCCGCCTGCTGAACCCGACTGTCAAATCGCATCTGGCTTACATCCTGCTCAGCGGTTTCGCTTTGATGGTGATGTACACGCTGTTGCGTATCGGTCTGCTGGTCTACAACCGCGAGATGATTGGCGACACGCCAGCCTCGACATTCCTTGAAGCACTGTTTAACGGCACGCGCTTCGACCTGCGCCTGACCATGTATCTGCTCATTCCGCTGGTGCTGTCGCTGTTCAGCGCCCGGGCCATGGCTGCACGCGGGTTTTTCCGGTTCTGGCTGACCTTGGTCGGCAGCATCACGCTGTTCTTCGGCTTGATGGAAATGGACTTCTACCGTGAGTTTCACCAGCGCCTGAACGGTCTGGTGTTTCAATATGTCAAGGAAGACCCCAAGACTGTCCTGAGCATGCTCTGGTATGGCTTTCCGGTGGTTCGCTACCTGCTCGCCTGGGCAATCGTGACCTGGCTGTTGAGCCTGGTGTTCAAGGGCATCGACCGCCTGACGCGGCCACGCCTCGTAACGACGAAGGGCACCCAGACGGTCAGTACAGTTGCGCCGTGGTACATGCGTGTTGGCGTTTTCGTGCTGGTATTGCTGGTTATGGTGGTGTGCATCCGTGGCACCCTGCGCCAGGGCCCACCGCTGCGTTGGGGTGACGCTTACACCACCGACTCCAACTTCGCCAACCAGCTGGGCCTGAACGGCACACTGACCCTGATTACGGCGGCCAAGAGCCGTATGTCCGAAGATCGCGACAACATCTGGAAAGCCACGCTGCCACAGGCCGAGGCGCAGCAGACGGTGCGCGACATGCTGCTGACCTCGCATGACAAGCTGGTGGAACCCGATATTGCCGCTGTGCGTCGTGACTTCACGCCACCGGCAGAGAACACCTTGCCGATCCGCAACGTGGTCGTGATCCTGATGGAAAGCTTCGCCGGTCACTCGGTAGGGGCGCTGGGCAACGATGCCAACATCACGCCGTATTTCGACAAGCTTTCGAAAGAGGGGCTGTTGTTCGACCACTTCTTCTCCAACGGTACCCACACCCATCAGGGCATGTTCGCCACCATGGCGTGCTTCCCGAACCTGCCGGGCTTTGAGTACCTGATGCAGACGCCAGAGGGCAGCCATAAGCTGTCGGGCCTTCCGCAATTGCTGAGCGCGGGTCGCAACTACGATGACGTCTATGTCTATAACGGCAACTTCGCCTGGGACAACCAGTCGGGCTTCTTCAGCAACCAGGGCATGACCAACTTTGTTGGTCGCGAGGACTTCGTCAATCCGGTGTTCTCCGATCCGACCTGGGGCGTTTCCGACCAGGACATGTTCGACCGTGGCGCCCAGGAGCTCAAAGCCCGTCAGGATGGCAAGCCGTTCTATGCGCTGCTGCAGACCCTGTCCAACCACACGCCGTATGCGTTGCCGGACCCGCTGCCCGTCGAGCGCGTGACCGGGCACGGCTCGCTGGATGAGCATTTGACCGCCATGCGTTATGCCGACTGGGCGCTGGGTCAGTTCTTCGAGAAGGCCAAAAAAGAGCCTTACTACAAGAACACCCTGTTCGTGGTGCTGGGCGACCACGGTTTCGGCAATGACAAGCAGTTGACTGAAATGGACCTGGGGCGTTTCAACGTGCCATTGCTGCTCATCGGGCCTGGGGTACAAGAGAAATTCGGCCAGCGCAGCAGCATTGTCGGCACACAGGTTGACGTCGTGCCAACCATCATGGGGCGTCTGGGTGGCCTGAACCGCAACCAGTGCTGGGGCCGCGATCTGCTGAACCTGCCTGAGGGTGACAAGGGCTTCGGTGTGATCAAGCCGTCGGGCAGTGAGCAGGTGGTCGCGATCATCAGCGGCAACCGCATTCTGATCGAGCCGACAGAAATGCCGGCCAAGCTGTTGACCTACACACTGGGTGCCAAGCCGTCTGCCGAAGAAGTGCCTGATGCACCTGACACTCAGGAGCTCAAGCGCAAGCTGGAAAGCTTCCTGCAGACCGCCACCAAGAGCCTTCTGGACAACACCGCCGGTGTCGAGGCCAGCAAGAACCGTAACTGACCATGACTGACTTGTCCGGGTACCCGGCAAGTCGGATCAGCAGCACACAAAAGGCCCTCGGCATCCATTGCGAGGGCCTTTTGTTTTGCCCGTCATCGCGGGCTGTCCGGCGTAATTCGTTGGAACGAATGCGAGGGCCAAAAGGTCCTTATCACATAAGCCAGAGTGCCTGGCTTCGTTCTGGAGGCATTGATGAAACAGTGGGCCATTTCGTATCTGGACAAGGATGGTGTGCAGCAACTCCGTGAGGCTGGTTTTGACGAGCGTCCCAGTGAGGAGGAGGCCGCGCGTTTCCTGCGCAAGGACCTGTATCCAGTCACCGATGAGCTGGATCTCAATGATCTTGACGGGCGCACCGACGAGCCTACGGTTAAAACGCTTAAAGACCATAACAGTGTGCGGATCATTTCCATTACAGAAGTTGCCTGACCTGCGGTGATTCAAAAAGCTTTTCGTGGCAACCACTTGGCATCCTGCCCACGATGGGTCTACTCTGCAGATGAGGCTGTTCAAACGGCCTCTGACATCTCGATACCCGACCTGTGCCAAGCCTGGTCTGGTCAGCTACATGCTTGATTCCCCACGCCGGATTATCTGTCGTGCGGCGGCCCCGATGATTCGGCGGTCGCTCTGGAAGAGTTGAAACTCTATCTATCGTTGCATAGGAGGACGTTTCATGAGCACAGCCTATCAAGAGGACATCAGCAGTAACGTACTGCGCCGCATGAAAGAAGGCGGTTTTGATTTCGCGCGAATCTATCCCATCGAGTTTTACGCCATCTTCCCGGATGAGGAGCGGGCACGGCAGGCTGCAGAGCAATTTCGCGGTGAATCCCTCAATACTCAGGTAAACGTACGTGATGACGGTAACTGGCACTTGCAGTTGAGCAAAGTGATGTACGCCACTTATGACGGTATCGGTGATTTCGAGCAGGACTTTCAGATGGTGATTTCGCCCATGGACGGTGAGGTCGAAGGTTGGGGTGTTACTCAGGAGATCAGAAGACTGCACGCTTGACGGCTTTTGATTGTCAGGCAACACATTACCGGCTGATTCGGGATACGTTCTGGATCGGCCGGTTCTGTTTTTGCTTCGCGCTCATAAACAGTGGTCAAAAAAAAGCCACTCAAATGAGTGGCGCAAAGGGAAGTCTGTTTAAAATCCGCACGCGTTCTTCGCCTGCTGGACAAAATAACGGTTAGCGCAAAAACGGCGTTTGGTGCCCTGTTTGCTCGGTTGCTGTGGAGTGTGGCGAACTAATGTTGTTGGCGGAAATCAACTCTGACTATGCTGATCATAGATTTCACGGTTGAATGACGCTTCCGAATGAGGCGCGAAATAATCGGCTTGGGCGTTTAGTGCACAGGAATGGTGCGTAGAACGTCGAGTGTTTACCTAACCTTTTGAAATCAAAGCGTTTATGCCGGTGGCACGGGCTTTGCGATGGTCTTGGTGTCCATGGTGACAAGGAGTACGGCATGATCCGCACCTTTTATGACGAGATGTACGATGCGGGCGGCGTAGTCCGTCCGCACTATCGGGAGTTCGCCCGCTGGCTGGGTGATACGCCTCCCGAGCTTTTGGCTCAACGCAGGCGCGAAGCCGATCTGCTGTTTCACCGTGCCGGGATCACGTTCACACTCTATGGTGATGAGCAGGGCACCGAGCGGCTTATCCCCTTCGATACCATCCCGCGCAGCATCCCCGCCAGCGAATGGCGTGTTGTCGAGCGTGGCTGTATACAGCGCGTCAAGGCGCTGAACATGTTTCTGGCGGATCTTTATCACGACCAGCGGATTATCAAGGCCGGGATAATTCCTGCCGAACAGGTGCTGGCCAACGAGCAATATCAGTTGGCGATGCAGGGCCTGAACCTGCACCGCGATTTGTATTCGCACATTTCCGGCGTCGATCTGGTGCGCGACGGTGATGGCACGTATTACGTGCTGGAGGACAACCTGCGAACCCCGAGCGGCGTGAGCTACATGCTCGAAGACCGCAAGATGATGATGCGTTTGTTCCCCGAGCTGTTCTCGGCTCAGCGCATTGCTCCGATCGATCACTATCCGAATCTGTTGCTCGACACGCTCAAGAGTTCCAGCCATCTGGACAACCCGAGTGTCGTGGTACTGACGCCCGGGCGTTTCAACAGCGCCTTTTTCGAGCATGCGTTTCTGGCTCGCGAGATGGGGGTCGAGCTGGTTGAAGGTGCCGATCTGTTTGTCCGCGACGACCGCGTGTTCATGCGTACCACCGACGGTCCCAAGGCTGTCGATGTAATCTACCGTCGGCTTGACGATGCATTCCTTGATCCGCTGGCGTTCAACCCTGATTCCATGCTGGGCGTTCCCGGACTTCTGGCCGCGTATCGCTCCGGCAATGTGGTTCTGGCCAATGCCATTGGTACCGGCGTTGCCGATGACAAGTCGGTTTACCCCTACGTCACCGACATGATTCGTTTCTATCTGGACGAAGAGCCAATTCTCAAGAACGTGCCGACCTGGCAGTGCCGCAAGCCGGAAGAGCTGTCACATGTGCTGGCCAACCTGGGCGATCTGGTCGTCAAGGAAACCCAGGGCTCCGGGGGCTACGGCATGCTGGTCGGCCCTGCAGCGACCGCCGCCGAGATCGAAGCCTTCCGGGCACGCCTCAAGGCCAAGCCGCATGCGTACATCGCCCAACCCACCTTGTGCCTGTCGACCTGTCCGACCTTCGTCGAAAATGGCATAGCCCCGCGACATATCGATCTGCGCCCCTTTGTTCTGTCCGGTCGCGAAACCCGCGTCGTACCTGGCGGGCTTACCCGAGTGGCCTTGCGTGAAGGCTCACTGGTGGTCAATTCGTCACAGGGTGGCGGAACCAAAGACACCTGGGTGGTCGAGGATTAAGGATGCCTGCCAATGTTAAGTAGAACTGCCTCTGATCTTTTCTGGATGTCACGTTACCTGGAGCGAGCGGAGAACCTCGCCCGAATGCTGGACGTGAGCTATTCGCTGTCGCTGATGCCGCAGGACGGGCGGGGCGACGGGCTGGATGAAATAGCCATGCCGTTGCTGATTACCGGAACGCTGGAAACCTACATCGAGCGTCATGGTGAACTGCATGCCGAGCGCATGCTGCATTTTTTCGCGCTGGACGCGACCAACCCGGCCAGCATCTACAGCTGCCTGGGCGCCGCAAGGGCCAGTGCGCATGCCGTGCGCGGGCGTATCACTGCCGACATGTGGGAGAACATCAACTCCACCTGGCTGGAAATTCGCGGCATTGCTCAACAGGGTCTGACCCGTTACGGCATGAGTCGCTTTTGCGAGTGGGTCAAGGAGCGTTCGCACCTGTTCCGTGGTGCGACCTACGGCACCATCATGCGTAACGATGCGTTCCGTTTCATTCGTCTGGGGACGTTCATCGAGCGCGCTGACAACACCATGCGCATGCTCGACGCCCGCTATGAGATGCTCGAACTGCGTGGGCCACAGGCCAATGCTGCGGCGGACAACTCGGCTGCCGGGTACTACCAGTGGAGCGCCTTGTTGCGCGCACTGTCTTCGTTCGAGGCTTACACTGAAGTCTATCGGGATGCGCCAGGCGCGCGTCAGGTTGCCGAACTGTTGCTGCTGCGTGCTGACATTCCGCGCTCGTTGCGCGCCTGTCTGGAAGAGATGGACGTCATTCTGGCCAGTCTGCCCGGCGTCAATGGCCGACCTGCGCAGCGCATGGCCGCCGAGATGGACGCGAGATTGCGCTACACCAGCATCGACGAGATCCTGGCTGAAGGCCTGCACGAGTGGTTGAACGAATTCATTCCGCTGCTGGCCCAACTGGGTGATGCCATTCACACTTCGTACCTGGAGGCTGCATGAGACTTTCGATAAGCCATGAGACCACCTATCACTACGATGACCAGGTGCGCTCGAGTATCCAGTATCTGCGCCTGACGCCTCACGACAGTGAGCGCCAGCAAGTGCTTAGCTGGCAATTGACGTTGCCGCGCCCGGTGCGCGCGCAGATTGATCCTTTCGGCAATATCCTGCACGTCCTGAGCCTTGAAGAGCCGCACGAAGCGATCATCATCGGCGCGCGCGGGCAGGTGGAAATCGACGAAACCCGCGAGGCCGAGCACGAAAGCCAGTCGGCGTTACCGTTTTTGCGCGTTACCCGGCTGACCGAGCCTGACGAAGCGATTCGCAGTTTCGCAGCCAGAGAATGTCGCAAGCGCGCTGACCGTAGCGCATTGATCGACCTGATGCAGGCGCTCAACCAGCACATGACTTACACGCAGGGTGCGACCGAAGTCGACACCAGTGCCGCCCAAGCCTTCGCCGGACGCTCGGGAGTCTGTCAGGACCATACCCACGCCTTCCTGGCCTGCGCCCGCAGTCTTGGGGTGCCGGCACGTTATGTATCCGGTTACCTGTGCAGCGAAGACAGCGAACATTTATCCAGTCACGCCTGGGCCGAAGCCTGGATAGATGACGCCTGGTACAGTTTTGATGTCACCAACCAGCTGGCCATTCCCGAGCGTCATTTGAAGCTGGCGGTAGGGCTGGACTATCTGGATGCTTGCCCGGTGCGGGGCATGCGCCGGGGTGGCGGGTCTGAACAGATGCACGCCAAGGTCGTGGTTTCACCCATGACCGGTACGCCAAAAGTGAAAACCCGCGTGCAGGTCCAGGCGCAGCATCAGTAGCTTTAACGCACTGACCTGCGCTTCACTGAAATGGCCGGAATTCAAACTCCGGCCATTGCTTATTCGGCAGGGTCGTCGGTGGTGCTGTAGAGCGCGTTGTGCAGCTCTTCGTAATTACCGCCATTGATGACGCTGAAATAGCCCGCCGCCCTGAGCTTTTCCTGAGCCTTGTCGGCTTTGCTGTCGGTGCTGCTGAAAATAACGAAAACCGCATTGCGGTCGTTGAGCACCTGCTTCATCTGATTGACCAGCCGCCGGTCATCGACCCGTACCGCATTCAATACCGTGCCAGCGTCATAGTCGGTCTGGCTGCGTACATCCATCGCCAGTTTGCCTTCCTTGAGCGCAGCCACAGCTGCAGCCTGATCTACCATGCCCGCGTGGGCTGCGAAGCTGCTGACAAGTGCAAAAACAGCAATCCATTGGCGCATAGGCGCGTCTCCTTCAGTCGAGTGGAAAGAGTGGCACAGTTACACACTGACCGAAAGCGTGTCAGATCAGCCGAACAACCTGTTCAGGTTAGGCACGATCAATAACAGCGCAGTGGTAAAGAGGATTAATCCCGCCTGACGTACTTTGGAGTGTTTGAACTTGAACATGGCTGACCGCCTTTTGTTGTTATTCCTGAGCGACATAAGCAGGTCTATTCCGCAACGCAGAGAGTCGACCGCTGGCATGGGTGCGCATTGAACAGGTGGACCCGGTCATTTGACCGCTGGCCCGAGCGCTGAAAGGATTTTGCGCGCCTCCTGTTACAGATTTAACAATAGAGCCGAGGTGCCCCAAGCCTTAGAACGGTTGGGAACTTAAACGTCTACTTATGCAACTTAACGTTATCAATCAACTGCTCGCCAGAGGCTCAGGCCTTTGCTAGACGCTTCATTCACATCGGTCAGCTTTGCACCGTTCGTCCGGGTCAGACTTTTCCTACGTGCATTAAACCTCCGACAAGGCGCGGGGTGCTGCTTGATTTGCCGATGCCTTCAAGGCAGGCTCTGCCCGTGCGCTATTGCCTCATCATTGTTTCAGGGCCTCTTTTATGTCTTTACGCATCTGTATTCTGGAAACCGACAACCTGCGACCGGAACTGGTCGAGCAATATCAGGGGTACGGGCGGATGTTCGAATTGCTCTTCGCTCGCCAGCCAATCGCTGCAGAGCTGACGGTTTACAACGTGGTGCAAGGGGACTATCCATCTGCAGACGAGCAGTTCGATGCTTATCTGGTGACCGGCAGCAAGGCAGACTCGTTTGGCACTGACCCCTGGATTCAGACCTTGAAGGTTTATCTGCTGAAGCTGTATCAGCGCGGCGAAAAACTGCTGGGTATCTGCTTCGGTCACCAGTTGCTGGCCTTGCTCCTGGGCGGCAGGACCGAGCGTGCCGTGCAGGGTTGGGGTGTGGGTATTCATCACTATCAATTGGCACCCGCCAGACCGTGGATGACGCCAGCAATGGACAAGCTCACGTTGCTGATCAGCCATCAGGATCAGGTGACCGCGCTGCCCGAGAACGCAACGGTGCTTGCATCCAGCGAGTTCTGTCCATTTGCGGCCTACCATATCAATGATCAGGTGCTGTGTTTCCAGGGCCATCCCGAGTTCATTCACGAGTTTTCCCGGACCTTGCTTGATCTTCGTCAGGAAGCGCTGGGCGAACAGGTTTACCAACAGGGTGTTGCCAGCCTGGATCACGACCATCATGGGACGACGGTGGCAGAATGGATGATGCGCTTTGTGGCGCACAAGCCGGAAAAACAGTCTGTCTGATCCGGCGCATGGCTGTTTGAACGGGAATGCAGTGGCGGTGCTATAGCCAGCCAGAGCGCTTGAAGCTGGCAAACAGCGCCGTACACCCGCCCAGAATGACGCCCAGCACGATGAAGTAGCCGTATTCCCACTTGAGCTCCGGCATGTTCTCGAAGTTCATGCCGTAAATGCCGGCAATTGCGGTTGGAAAGGCCAGTATCGCTGCCCAGCCAGCAAACTTGCGCTGCACGATGCTTTGCCTCGAAGACTCCAGCAACAGGCCGATTTCGATTGTCTGGCTGGCGATGTCACACAGGTTGCCCAGGTCTTCCATCTGCCGTTTGACATGAATTTCCACGTCGCGAAAGTAGGGGCGCATGTTCTTGTCGATGAACGGGAAACTGAGTCTCTGCAGTTCTTCACCCACTTCCACCATCGGCGCTACATAACGGCGCATGCGCAAAAGGTCACGGCGCAGTGCATGAATGTGCTGGATGTCGGACTCGCGCAATGAGCCGCCGATGACACTTTGCTCCAACAGTTCAAGTTCGGCATGGATGGCTTCGGTCACCGGTTGATAGTTCTCGGTGACGAAGTCCAGGAGGGCGTAGAGCACGAAGTCTTCGCCGTGCTCCAGCAGCAGCGGCCTGGCCTCGCAGCGCTGACGCACCAGCCCGTAGGACTTGGAATGGCCGTTGCGCGAGGTGATGACATAGCCCTTGCCCGCGAAGATATGGGTTTCGATGAACAGCAGCTTGCCGTTTTCGCGTACCGGCGCGTAGGTCACGATAAACAGCGCATCGCCAAAGGTTTCCAGCTTTGGACGGCTGTGAACCTCCATGGCATCTTCAAGGGCCAGTTCATGCAGGTTGAACTGTTCTTTCAGGCTGGTCAGTTCCTCATTACTGGGCTGCTCCAGGCCGATCCAGACGAAATGATCGGGTTTGGCGGCCCAGGCGGCACCCTCATCAAGGGTAATGTCGCGGACTTTTTTGCCTTTGCTGTACACCGCTGCTGCAACAACTCGACCCATGGCGCTATCGCTTCTTCAATATGTCAGTGGCGCAAAAAACATGCGCGGTAGCTGATCAGATTGATCAAATGCGTATGAGTTCGCCGGTAAACAAAAGCCCGCGCGGGCGGGCTTCGATTGGGTATCACAGCATGTGTTGCCTATCCTGCTCGATAGCTGCATCCAGTGTATCGAGCAAGGCTTTTCTGACCTTGAGTTTGGTCTTCTTGTGCGCGCTCATGTTGATCTTCTTCAACTGTGCGGCGACCGCAAGTGCGGTGCCTTGCAGTTCATCGACGCTGACCACCTTGTCCAGGAAGCCGGCGGCCATCGCTCCTTCAGGGTCGAACATTTCGGCATTGATCACCGAGCGATTGAAGGCTGATTTACGCAACCGGTCACGCGCCAGTTCGATGCCGGCGTGGTGCATGGTCATGCCGATCTGCACTTCGTTCAATCCGATACTGAATGGCCCTGCGACACCGATTCGATAATCGGCGGACAGCAGCAAAAAGGCACCCTTGGCAACCGCGTGACCGGGGCAGGCGACAATGATCGGGAAGGGGTGTGACAGCATTCTGCGCGCCAGGGTGGAGCCCTGAGCAACCAGATTGATCGCCGCTTCGGCGCTCGAGGTCATCACCTTGAGGTCGTAGCCGCCCGAGAGAATGCCGGGCTGTCCAGTGACGATCACGATTGCCCGGTCCTGTTCGGCCTGATCCAGCGCAGCATTGAACGCGATGATTACGTCCGGGGAAATGGCATTGACCTTGCCGTTGTTCAGGGTCAGCGTGGCGACACCGTCGTCCAGATGGTACGAGACCAGATCACTCATGACGTGATTCCTTTATTGAAGTGAGCAAACGTTACTCACCCATAAGGAACAGGTAAAGCGCTGACTGATGAGTCACTCGGTAGATCGCCAATCAATGGCCGATTTACCCTCAACGGCGGCTCGGGTCATGGCTGGATATCATTGAAGCCGCAATATTCTTCCCAGTCCATGCCCAGCGCCTCGGCCACCTGGCGGTGTGCTTCAAGGCGCATGCTCTGCAACTGTTCGGGCGACTCGGCAATCAGTTCCAGCGCCAGTTCCCAGGTCTCGATGCCCTGGCTCTCGGCCTCATCTTCAAAAGCCCACTGTAATTGCTGCTTTTGCTCTTTCGGGCTCAACGCGCTGATTTCGTCCTTCAAGGTCGGATGGGTAGCGAGGTATTTCGCCAGCGCGGCCTCGTTCCACTCAAGCGTATTCATGCGGGGTTCCTCAAAACGTTTCGATAGCCCGGCCGCTTTTCAGGGCAGGGGGCAAGACGGCGTGATTGTGAGGGAGCACGTCATTGATGTCAGCACCCGGCCGCAATAATCGCTAAAGTGCTCAGACGAATGTATTGATCCTTCACTCAGGAGCCTATCGAGATGATCAAAGTCAGTGTGCTGTATGCGTATGAAGAGGGTGCCCGTTTCGACCACGATTACTATCGCGACAAACACTTGCCGCTGGTGCAAGAGCTGATGGGCAGTTACTGCAAGGGCTACAGCGTCGACAGAGGCATAGGCGGAGCAACGCCGGGCTCGGAGCCTCGGTATATCGGCATGTGCCACATCTATTGCAATTCCATTGAAGACTTTGAAGCCGGCATGGGGCCGCATTCAAAGCAGATCAATGCCGACATCACCAACTACACCGACCTGATCCCGGAGATACAGATCAGCGAAGTGCGTGCCGATGTGAAAACCGCGCGATAGCTTATCGAGCGGCGTCCTGGCGAGCCGCTTGTTTTTTTGAAGACATGCCACCCGACGGATCAAAGCACTGGCTGTCGTAACGTGGGCTCTGGCACTGCGAAGGGATGTTCGGCGGTGGCGGGCGGTTTCGTTGATACGCCTTGTAGCGTTCCGTCTCGTAGACCGTCACGTGGGTGCGGCCACTGATCTTCAGGTATTCAGTGGCCTTGAGATTGGTCTGGTGAACATAATCGATAGGCTCACCCTCGCGCCGCATGTTCGGCGGGCCCTGGCGCTGCAGCGCGCTCTGTGCAGCGTTGTCACAGGGGATCGACGCATAGCTCACCTGTCCCTGCGCTGATGTGCATTTGAAGATCTCGCCGTACGCCGTGCCTGCACCCAGCAGCGCTAACACTGCCAGCGTGATTGAAAGCCTTTTCATGGTTCTCTCCTTACATGGCGCAAGGCTACCATTTGCCTATGGGTGTCGCCATATCTCCTTGCTGTCAGGCCCCGTTCGTCAGACATATCGCACGGCTATGTTGATCCGCTTTCTGACTATCAGGTTCTGAATTTAACCAGTGGAGGCTCACATGACCGGCACCAAGCCAGGCAGCAGCAACGAAGACAAGAATGATCCGGGTTTTGACGAAGAGTCACCGAGAACCCAGGACCCGCAAATCGATCCGAGCGAGCCCGCCAAGACTCCAGCCACTGACAAGGGCAGCAAGGATGATTACCCGCCGTACACCCCGGATAAGTAACTGAGCGACTGCCCTCGGTAAACACCGAGGGCGGTTTATCTACCTGTCCGTATTATTTGTTTGCGTCCAGGTATTCGAGCAGGTCTTCCATTCGCTCATCGTTGCCCATCCACCACAGTTTCATCCGCGTGCCAGGCACGACTTCGCCTGGGTCTTTGATATACGTGCGCAACTCTTCACGCGTCCAGACCAGTCCCGAGTTTTTCATCGCGTCGGTGTAGATGTAGCCTTCCTGTTGCCCTGCCTGACGACCAATAATGCCGTTAAGGGGTGGGCCAAATGCGCTGCGTGCAGAAGGGCCGATCTTGTGACAGCCGGAGCAGAGGCGGGTAAAGACTGCTTTTCCGGCCTCTGCATTACCTGCGCCATAAGCCAGCGGTTGCAGTGCCAGCGCCACTATGAATAAGGCAGTTTTTCTCATCGATATCCCACAGCGCGTGCGGCCGTCTGGTCAAAAGCGACGAATGTTAGCGCAATTATCGGAGGTTCACTTGCTGTCAGGTATCTGGCTCGACAACTCGTCGAAGTCACGCTTGTAACTCGCCATCTCTGCGGCACTGACGAAGCTCTGTTCAAGGACCACTTTCTTCGCGCCGGACTCGATGGTGTCCAGTTGATGAAGGAAGCGCTTCTTCTTTCTCGCCTCCATCCGTGCGCCAGCCTCATCGATAGCCGTGCGTAGCTCAGTTGCTCGCTGGTTTACGAAATCCTGGCCTCGACGATCAACGGTGAGCCCGTCGTTTTCGACATAGCCCTCCAGCCCGGTTTTCTTCAACACCAGCCAAAGCGCCTGATCCGGCGTGAACGTACCCTTGAATTTCTTGACCTTTCTGCTGCTGTCAGCGCCCAGGTCGACCTTCACCGGGCAGCCGGATCGATGCGCCAGTTGCTGCAAGGCCTCGTCCAAACGTTGCGAAGGCATGTCATACGCCACCGGCGTCATCTGACACGCAGCGAACGCGGGAGCAGCCGCCAGACACGCAACGGCGATGAGCAGTTTTTTCAGGGTATTTTTCATGATTGCAGGGTTTCATCCGGGAGGTAGGGCTTGGAAATCGTTTTCTGCATGATGTTCCCTGTCTGCCCGACGCTTGCTTGAGCAGTCGTGTCCCTGATGTCTTTTGACCCATGCCAGACGCTGCATGCTCAAATCGCAGACAAAGAAAAGCCCGCGATGGGGGGTAGCGGGCTTAAGGTCTTGCTGGGAATTGAGTTAACAATAAACCCGCGAACGTGAAAAAAGCGTGAACTGCCGGATACAATTTATGAACAATTGAAATCAGGGCTCGCCTTCCCAGTAATCGAGGTTTTCAGTGGTCCGCTGATTGGCGGTAAACACCCGGGTTCCCTGCACTGAAACCATCGCCTGATACTTCCCCGAGTCGGGGTATTCACAGACCTCCGGTGTTTCCCGGGTGCTGATCGACAGGTACTTCAGCGGGGCCTGCGAGGTGTTGATTATCTGATGAGGGTATTCGGAGCCCGCCGGGATAAACACGATGTCACCCGTCCGGATCGGCAGCATCTCGCCTGCGACACGCAAACTGCCTTCGCCCTCGATGATCACGAACATCTCTTCCTGCGCATGATGAAAGTGATAAGGGCACGAGCGCTTGCCCGGCGCCACGACATCAATCGAGGCCCCGAGCTTTTGTGCCGCCGTGCCTGTGCCCAGGCGGGCTGCCGAGCTTTCATAGAGAGGTTCACGAACTTCATGTGCGAGGGGAGCCTCGTTGAAATTGCGAATCAGACGAGACGCCAGTTCACGTGCGCGTTCATTCATGTCGGTCGAGGCTCGGGGAGTTCAGAAGAGGGTACTTTAGACCAGACAGCGTGATGCGTTGCAGGCAGTTACCTTGATCAGAAAAAACAGTCCCGGGCAGTCGCCACAAAAAGCCCGCCGCGCCGTGTGCAGCAGTTGCGCAGCTCGGAAACCTATTCACCTAAAACTCGTCTACTCTTTACATCACGATCCAGCCCTTTGCAGAGGACGCACCATGTTTTCAAAACCCGATATTCAACGCGTTCTTGAAACGGCCTTTCTGCCGTCAAAGTGCGAGTGCGTTGTCGCGCTGGATGAAACCTTTTCAGTGAAGCTCCTCCACCCCGAGTCGGGTGATATCCAGCTGTATGTAAAGGGGCTGTCCTTGTCCGAGGTAGAAAGCAGCCGCTCCATCGCGCGGCTGGTGCTTTCGCTGAGAGAACAGAGAGATCTGATGGGGTTGATGGATTTGTCCATGAGGCGGTTGGCGTAGGGGGCTGGGGCTCACAATCCATTACTGCGCATCAGGTGCGCCGGAAACAGAGAGACAAGGCTGATGCAGTTTTTCAAACGACAAAAAATACAAAGCTCATGAGTTTTTTTAAATTTTAGGGGTTTGCGCTATCTCAAGTGGTATGCCGATGCCAACGTAACTCCAATTCAAGTGCTCCGCTAGCTTGTGATGCCGATTGGGGAAAGCTACGGAGTCGCAGGCAAAGACGCCCCCCACATATCCCATTTTCTTCACGCTGCCCCTCTCATCACTTAACGATGCACGAACAGGGGCAGGTCGCCCGCGAAAACGGACGCCGAATTTCAGAGCGTTGAAGAGTCCAGGATACGGTCATAGATGGGGTCTCTGAATGATGTCAACTAACACTACCTTAATTCAATAAATCGATTCAGCTTTACGTGCGGGCTGTATTGATTTCTACAGGTTAATGCATCCCTAGCCCATTTGCGGGACTTCCTGTGCTATGAATACCATTCGTTAGTCAAGATATAGGAGCTAGGGTTACCGATGATGCCGAATGACCAACTGATTCCGGACAGCCGCCCTTTCGGATTTATCGAGATGAGACGCGAGCTTGAAGATTTGTTATCGCCGTCACTTATCGGCACATATAACGCTTTCAGCGTGTATGAAATTGTCGGTGTTCCCAGAGGTGGTACGCCGATCAATGTGCTGACCATTGCAGTCGCCGAAGCCATTGGGATTGAGGGAACCGTATTTGAGGAACCCGCAGTTCTTCTGAATACTGACAGAATCAAGCTGAAGGAACTACCTGGCTGGAACTTCTGTGTTTCTCACTGTGTTCGCCCCATCGATAGTGTTCATGTCGCAGTTGAACAATATCAGTCGGAGGGAGCGTGGATGCTTAGCGGAAAGGAGCTTGGCATGGGACAGCTCAAGCCTACTGCACCGGTTTTCGCAGCGGCCAACAGCAGTGACGACGTGCCCATCAACGCGATCCTCAAAAACAACTTCTGGGGTGGATCTCACGTCCTGCGATTGTGCGATCAAAATAAAGAAAGGTTCACAAGGTTCTTTGAAGATCGACAGCTCATTCAGTCCCTATCAAATTATGTACAGCAATACCTTCCGATGCACTTTGCACAATTGGCGGACTTTCTCGGCGATGTGGTAATCCAGATACCGGTATCAGTGGTCGATGTACAGTGGCACGTTGAGTCGGCAAGAGGGCCGGTAACACTGAGTGCTACCTGGCGCCCAGGTATTGAACCACGCCCGCTAGCTGCTACGATTAGAGCCGCACATGACACAACATTAGTTGCTACAGGTTTTGTTTCCGGATTTATTGACTCAGCCGTCATCGACATCGACATTCATGGCCACCCCTTGGAGATGGAGCTGTGGGATCAGCAAACTGGGCGACTATTGTTCGCGAGTGTCCCGACGGGGCATATGCTGAGCGCCGAACTGAGGCCGTTACTCAACGAATCCGAGCCACGTCTGTTCACAACGTCTGCCTCGCTAAACAAACCTGAACGCGCTGCGAGAGTCGCCGTGATACATCACCTACCCCCGATGCGAGTGGGTGTTAAATCATACGATGTCAGTCGAGAGTGGCGAGCGCGCCGAACCCAACTAGAGGAAGCTAATCGTCTCGCTGAAAGTCGAGACTTTGTCCAGTATTACGGTGGTGAGCGCGCTCCATCGGACCGTGACCGTGCGATGGACGATCTCCGTCTGCTGATTACTCGACATGGTGCCGCTGGGGTGGACCTCTGGGATCCTTACTTATCTGCCGCTGATCTCCTTGAAACTCTATTTTGGGCACCGAGTTCGCAGGCTCCGCTGCGTGCCATTACCAATGGCAGCGAGGCGAAAGAACAACAGCTTGTTAGTGACTACAAGGACATGGCCTATGTGCAGCAACAGCAAGCCGTGTTGGACAAGCATGCAGGAAATCGCTTTGGGCTCAACTTGCAATACAAAATCCGCAGCGGGCCCCAAGGCTGGTCATTCCATGATCGGTTCGTGATATTCCCTAATCACCCCAGTGGCCCATTGGCTTGGTCATTAGGGACATCCATCAACAGTCTCGGTACGGCACACCACGTTCTCCAGAAGGTATCTAACGCAGCGATGATAGCTAGGAGCTTTCAAGATCTATGGACAGCGCTGGACCAAAATGAGCATACGATTTGGAGCAGCACATGAAGATCTCCTTCGTTGACATGATTTCTCTAGCCCAGCCTGCTGCGTCACTGATGCCCAACTTAGAGTGCTATCTCGGCACCGCGAGCGATTTCAGTCAGGAAGTTCTGGAACACATATCTGTGATGGTAAGAAAGGACTTGTCGGGCTCTCTACAATTACTTGAAGAGGTGAGCGGATCAACAGAACATCAGCAGACCCTTGCAGAGAGATTCTCATGGCTATTAGATGAATACGCTCTTTTGAACAGTGTCGATGGTACTACATCGCGGATACGTATGAATGCATTTCTCGCTTCTTGCATGGCTTGGTCGAGTTGCGTAGATGTCTGGCACGGATTGATAGAGTGGGAGCCAGCAACCGAAGAATTCAAGAAAGCACTGGCACACGAGATTCGGTCGCGAAAAGTCTATTTCAGCATCCCCGAGGACACGCCGGTATGGGAGCGCGAGATGTACGAGCGGCTCATAAAAGCAGACAGCGAGGAAAACTGGACTGATTTGTTGAGGGATACAGGAAGATTTATGGTCCCCAAGGTAGACATGGCTTTCGCGCAAGCTATCAGCGGATTAGTGGTAATTGCACCTGATGTGCTCGCTAGGGTTGTCGCGCTCACCGAAACATGGCTGGGAACGGCCATAATCCTGAATCAGATAAAGGGCACAGAGGCATTCTTCATAGCTGCGCTATCCGGAACTAGTCGCGCCATTTTTACCGCACTAGCTTCAGTGGATAACGTATCCCTTATCACTGATGAGGCTGTCGCCGCGCTTTTGACTAAAGCTGCGGACGACTTGAACGTTTGGAGCGCAATTCTTCATGCCTTTAATAAGTACCCCGTCCGCTACCCTTGGCTTCAAAGAGGTTTAGGGCGTGTTTTAGCTTTAGTTAGCACTGAGCATCTAAAACGGTACGTTGATACGCTGGGTATCACCCATTCGCCGGATTGTGGCGAAGTAATAACAGTCTGCCTGGAGACTTTGCAAGCAAATGCTTCTCCTGAAATTCGAGTTATGTGCTGGCATTTTGCCTATGAGCGATGGGAGCAGTGGCAAGCTGGACTAACCAACGATAATCCCGGACTAGGAAGGCAAACGTCTATTGTTGATTATGCGGTCATCGGATGGCTGGTGGAGGGGTGTCACGATAAGCAGCTAGGGGAGTGGTTGGAGCAGATGAATCTCGAGCTTCAGCGATTGCAGCAGCGATGGTTTTCTTCCAAAGGAGAGTTCGACATCGCACTGGATAAACTGCGTCTGAGGTATCGCCTGTATCATGCAGCCCTTCGAGGAAGGCACAGTGGCTCGTGGTCAGCGGAGTTGTCAACCGAAATACCTGATGCGATCTCTTCGCCTTATTGGCAGAGCAGATGGGGAGAAAATTAACCTCACAGCTACTGAGGCGCGCATGGCTGTAATTGGATCGCTGCAGCTGCGCTGGCTAGTGGTCGCAAGCTGTCCTACATGTGTGGCAGCTTTGTGTCGAAAAACCGCGGTTGATATACTGGCGGTTATCCGACATGGGGATTGAGTTCTATGAGGCGTCGCAAAAGCGCCGGTTCAAAGGATTGCCCACATGATCGACATCCTGTTGCAGCCATCTGGATGCCACGGCCAGGGCAACACCACTTAGCAGACGCCCGAACCGCAGGTCCCCCGCCTATCGTCTCGCAGTGGCTATAACGAAGACGAAAGACTTTGCTCACAGGTTCGCTGAGCAAGGCTCCTGACGAAGAACACAGCATCGCGCGATCGTCGGCATGCAGTAACGGCAATGCATTTGCACGCGATCTCCGGTCTGACCTGAATGCATCCTATTCCATACGTTTGGCAGAAGCATCCAAGCGATGCTTCCCAGCAGAGAGCCAGCTCTAGGCCAAAAGCGGGCGTAGTTGCGTATGAGTATTATGTCAGCGAAAATCTGGAAAAATATCTATAACGTCAATCGGTAACGCGGTAAAGCTAATGATCAAGACATATATGCCTCCCAATTCACACCGCGCATTACTAATCGACCAGTTACTTTTGAAAGTAACGTAAGTAAGCGGGCTAGACCGACTCCCGCTTCGTTGAACTGAAGGTAAGATTCGGAACCGCTCTTATCAAATAGTACTCCATCGTTCTTGATAAGAATTCCTTTAGTAAGATCAAAATAGACATCTGGCTGGCCGGTAGTGGACAGTCCTACTAGTTTGCGCTTAATGGCATCCAAACTTGAGCCTCCATAGGTGAGAACAACGTTTAAGATTCTTGAAGATGGCCAGTCTAGATTGCCTAACTCAAAACCCTCTAGAGTGCTTGGTACTAGTGTGTTAACACTTTCAATGTTGTGCGCAATAGCGTCGAGAATTGATGGCGTAATTTGGGTTTTAATTTCGAAAGTTGCTACGGTTCCTTCCTGGAATATAAGATCATGCCCGCTGGCAAATGGTAATCTTGGCATGGATCGCAACATCAGAACAATGTCTTGTTGTTTTGAGCGCTTTCCACTCGAGTCAATAATCATCCCACTTACAATGCTGGTCATTTCTGGTAGGTGCGCAATAAGAAAATCTTGGATAAGACGCTCGCGAGCCGACCCCGCAGTGGCCGAGTGACCTAGCACGTTGCTCATTTCATATTGAGCATTTAATGCTTTAACAGCTCCTTGGCAGTACTCGACTAACGGTTTCATTGGCAGCTCTTTTTTTTGGATTACTTGACCCTAGATTCTGGCGAAGATTAGGAGTAACTTCAACTGGCAGAAAACCGCCAACCCCCGCCGTCTGCCATTGGCCTTTGCTATCCTTCACCGACGACCATTACAGGTCGATAGTCGCCTCTCGCCCCAGGCAACTCTTGACCCAAAGCTGCCGCTCACGAAAGGCGAAAAACGGCCGATTCTGTTGAAAAAATAGATCTCCTGCCTGGCCCGCGGCAAAATCAGGCCATCTGCCAGCGGGAGGATTCGCAGCATGATGGGACAATTGTCGAGCGGACAAAAAGACTGTTTTACTCGCTCAATATTGAAGATCAAATCCCGGCCAATCACCTCCTGTGTATCAGTGATCGATGCCTCGATCTAAGCGATCTGCGCCATTATCTCGCCGATTTTTATAGCCCAATCGGGCGCCCATCGATTGATCCCGAACTGATGAATCGCCTGTTGGTGGTGGGCTACTGCTACGGTATTCGCTCCGAACGTCGGTTGTGCGAAGAGGCTCATTTGAACCTGGCGTATCGCTGGTTCTGCCGCTTAAGCCTCGAAGACGAAGTCCCCAATCACTCTACGTTTTCCAAGAATCGGCATGGTCGCTTTCGTGACAGCTCGCTGTTTCGCTGGCTGTTCAACGAGGTGCTGCGTCGCTGCATGGACGCAGGTCTGGTCAAGGGCGAAGGGTTTGCGGTCGACGCCAGCGTCATCAAGGCAGATGCCAGTCGGCAACGTGGCGTACCTGGCGATGATGAAATCAACTGGCGCGATCCGGCGCTGAGTACTCGCGCCGTGCGTGAGTACCTTGAAGCGCTGGATGAAGAAGCATTAGGCGAAGCACTGCCTAAGCGCCTGTCAGTGACTGATCCACTTTCTCGTTGGACCGCAGCGCCAGGAGGCCCGGCGTTTTTCGCCTACTCGACGAACTATCTGATTGATGTCGAGCATGGCGTGATCATGGATGTGGAACCGACCCCAGCGCATCGAACCGCCGAGGTCGAGAGCACCAAGACCATGATCGAGCGGGTCGAAGAACAGTTCGACATCAAGCCGGATCGGCTCATCGGCGATACCGCTTACGGAACCGCACCGATGCTGGCCTGGATGGTGAACGAAAAAGACATCGAGCCGCATGTGCCGGTTTGGGACAAAACCGAGCGTAAGAACGAGAGTCTCTCGATCAGTGATTTTCAAGGGAATGAAGAAGCGCAGGAATATCGTTGCCCCACGGGGCACGCCCTGCGCAGCAAGTGGCGGGCCTTCAAGAACCAGCGCTCACATGTCACTAAAGCCGACACCATCATCTTTCGATCCAGGCAAACAGACTTCTCTAAATGCTCAATGAAAGAGCGCTGCTGCCCAAACACCTCGTTCCGAAAAATCGCCCGTAGCGTCCATGAGGCGGCACGCAATGTTGCTCGGCGAATTGCCGCAACACCGCAATACGTGTGCTCTCGCCATGAGCGCAAAAAGGTCGAAATGTTGTTCGCTCATCTCAAACGAATCCTGAAACTGGATCGATTAATGCTACGAGGAATGACCGGTGCGAACGACGAGTTCACCTTGGCGGCTGCGGTACAGAATCTAAGACGACTGGCGAAACTGACCTCTCAAGAGCCACCGACTACGGGATAGGTGCGCCCGGAGCCAGCAAAAACCCTCAAATTAACCTATTAACCAAGCTGCAACGGTCAACGCAGAACTGGAAAGCCACGCAACGTGGTGACCAGGTTCTGAAACGAAGGCCAACGTCGCCTTCTTCCAGCCTGAAATTCCGACTTTTTCAACAGAATCGGCCGATAACCGCCTCTCGTAGTGTCTGATATCTTCTAAATTATGACTTGCGATATGGGGGGGAGCGTAGTGATGTCATTAGTGACGGTTCGCAGCAGCGGATGGGGGCGACTGGATGAGCATGAGCAGCGGGAGGAGGTTAAGTCTGGAGATATGAAATTATTTAGGCAAGCCATCAGCGTGATTGGGCCTTGGTACTATATGCATGGCGACGTAAAAGTTAAAGTCGAGTGCGACTTTTTCCCTTTTTTCGAGGTGTACAAAACCAATACGGAATCGCTCAATGTTGTGGGGCTAAGTCGTAATTTATCAATAGAACAAATCGAATCTGCTTTGTTTCCAGAATTGGAGTTTGTGGTAAAGGTAACTTTGGAGGGTGGTGAGAATCTCGGTCGGCAACAATGGTATGTCGGCTATTTTGTTGAGCAGTTTCTATATGATGTTTTTTTTGTCCTAAATATTGCCCGTCCAGGTGTGTGCGATTTTCTTGGTGTACGTATCGATGCAGGAAGAGGGTCAGTTACTGAGTTGCGACTTTCAGCAGATTGTTTTGAATCAGGCTTTAGAAGTTTTCTGGCAGGGGACTCACTGTTCGCTCCTCGAATATTACCTCTATCATCGGTTTTTTATTGGTACAAGAAACTTAATGTGGGGGGCAGGCAAAGAGCCGAGTCTGGCGTAGAGAAAGCAATTTTTTCAGTTTTGCATATTTGCTGCGGGACAGATGTCGATGTAGTTTGGATTATTTGGGCCTTTCATGCGTTAGAGGCCATTTATGGTACAAAAGTAGGAGAAGGGTTTACTAATCTAGTTGAGCGGATCTCAACACTCTTAAAGCTAGATACTCATGGCAAAGGAATATTGAAGAAACGCTTGCGTGAAATGTACGACTACCGAAGTTCTTTTGTGCACGGCGGGTACAGAGTGCACCACCCTATGAAAAATGAAATCATGGATCAAAGATTAAACGAGGATTTCAGCAAGCTTCTTGATGTATCGCAATTCGGCTTCAATTTAGTTGTTTTGTCACTGCAAGTCTTAGTGGAGAATGGTTGGTACGGACTCAAAATTAAAGAGGAAATTTCTGGCGTGTTGCCAGATGATTTTTCCGTGTAGAGGGTCTTGATTTCCAATTTTACAGCATGAATAGCCCCCAATTTGGTAGGCATTCCGTTAGGTCCGCTTTTGACCGATTGCTGCATGTCGCGAGGGGCCACAAACGATCCAAAGCTGACATTGCTTGTAGCTGAAGTTGATCGGCCATGAGTCAGTATCGCAGTCATGGAATTAAGATGGTCTTCCGGCTGATTGCTTTCTCGGTTTACAGCCTCCCTGAAGCCTCCCGGCGCAAGATAAATATGCAAATACCCGGAGTGTCGGGAGCCTGGTGCAAAGCCGAAATGACAGATCGTTCCCATCCCGCTCAAAACCGACTGAACTGTGAAGCCCCCACGGGGACTGAACCTAACATCCCTTTAAGGAGCCAGCCCCATGAACAGCGATCAACTCAATCAACACGACGCCGAGCGCCTACACCAACGAGTGGCGTCCGAACTGGGCATTACTGCCGAAGAGCTGACCACCTGGATGATCAACGATATCGAGCGCGTGACCGAGGGCGGCAAGGACGTCGGGCACATGGTGGTGTTCCGTGAGTCGACCCCTGCGCAGGTTCTCGACAAGGTTCAGCACAAGCAAAGCCATTTCACGGCTATGACCGGCGTGATCGATCTGAGCTAAGTGCAGCGGGCTTTGATGTTCAAAGCCCGCGGACTCAATAGCCTGCCCCCGTACCCGCGCCTGTCACGATCGCAATCCCGGAACTGGTGCCCAGGCGTGTTGCGCCGGCTTCGATCATCGCTCTGGCCGTGGCCACGTCACGTACTCCGCCAGACGCCTTGACGCCGATGTCGGGGCCTACTACGCGGCGCATCAGTGCCACATCCTCAAGCGTTGCGCCACTGCGGCTGAAGCCTGTGGAGGTTTTAACGAATGCCACGCCCAGCTCGCGGCAGATCTCGCAGGCGCGGACCTTTTGCGCCTCATCGAGCAGGCAGGTTTCCAGGATCACCTTGAGAGGCACCTTGCCACAGGCCTGTAGCACCGCGGCGATATCATCGCGGACCTCATCGAACAGGCCGTCCTTGAGCCAGCCGATGTTCAGCACCATGTCGATTTCCTGCGCTCCAGCGGCGATCGTCAGGGCTGCTTCCGACGCCTTGCTGGCACTCAGCCCGGCGCCCAGCGGAAAGCCCACCACCGCGCAGACCTTTACGGCAGACCCGGCCAGTTGTCGAGCGGCAAAAGGCACTTGGCTGGAGTTCACGCACACCGAGTAGAAGCCGTGTTCCCGGGCTTCGGCGCAAAGTGTGGCAATCTGCTCTCGGCTGGCATCCGCGGCCAGCAAGGTGTGGTCGATGGCCTGGGCCAGTGCAGCGGGTTCGAGTGAATTCATCAAAGGATTCCTGTCATCATTAAAAACACTTGGGTGGATACCCGTAAGTTATAAAATTAACACTTGGTGTTACTCTAGCGACACCAACAACGGATTGCCGGGATGCCCGTGGACGTCAAGAAAACCGACCGCATCAAACAGATTCAACAGGCCCTCCAGGATCAGAAAGCCATCCATCTGCGGGAGATGGCGGCGCTGCTCGATGTGTCCGAAATGACCTTGCGTCGCGACCTCAGCCGACACCCCGGGCAGTTACGGCTGTTGGGCGGCTACATCACCCGTGCCCACGATGATCCTGAACCGGGGGATTACCGGGTCAGCGAGCAGGGCACCCGCCATGTCGAGGAGAAGCGCCGCATCGGCAAGCTGGCCGCTGCTTTCATCAGTCCTGGCGACACGGTTTTTTTCGACTGTGGCACGACGATCCCTTTCGTAGTCGACTTCATCCCCGACGAGCTGGAGTTCACCGCGGTGTGCAACTCGCTCAACGTGCTGCTCAAGCTGCAGCAGAAACCCAACTGCAGCATCGTCCTGTGCGGCGGTGTATTCCACCGCAAGAACCAGGTGTTCGAGAGCCATGCCGAAACCAGCATCCTCGATGGTGTGCGCCTGACCTGGGCTTTTGTCTCGGCGGCCGGGGTCAGCCTGGACTGCGGCGTCACCTGCTTCAATTTTCACGAGGTGGAGGTCAAGCAGAAGGTCATGCGCCAGGCCCGGCAAAGCCTGCTGCTGGCTGATAATTCCAAATTCGACGCCGTTCGCACTGCACACTTCGGTGCCTTGAGCGATTTCCATTGCGTGGTCAGCGACAAGAAAATCCCGCGTAGCTACCGCGAGGCCATCGAGGCTGGCGGGGCGCAGCTTGTAATCTAGAGACATCACGGTTGCAGCGCCCGGCGTTCGGCTGCGCTCAGGTAACCTGTGGTCACGCTGAACTCGGCGCTGGCACCGGGCGCAAGGCTGCGCACGTTGCCTTTGGCGAGTTCAGCGCGGTAGCCCTCCGGTTCGCAGGTGGCGGGCAGGACGAAGGCCGCCACCTGCTGATCGGTGTTATGCAGGATCCAGCGCGCGGCATGTTCAAATTGTCGGGGGGTGTAGTGGGTGTAGAACGCCGCGCCGTCGGGATGATCAAGGAAGAAGTGTGCCTGTCCTTGGGCGTCGCTGCGCACATCGTCGAAAAAGCAGACGATCTCCGGGTCATACAGCGCGGGCGAGTCGAGCACCTTGAGGCGAGTCGGGTCTTGGCTGAGTTCGGCGATGTAGGCGCTCCAGGCCGGCGTCGGCCGCACATGGGCCGGCACGCTGGTGCGCACCCGTGTGCGCTCGCAGCCCAGCGGCTGGGTGAGGAGGGCGTCTTCGACGTAGGCGTAGTTCATGTGCGCCATGTACATCAGGTCCATGGCCTTGCCGGCCAGATTGACCACCTGCATGTCGATCTCGAACAGCCCGCTGGCCGGGCGCAGGGTCACGCTCGGGCTGGCTCGGTAATGGTCGCCAAAGCCCTGCACGTATTCACAGGTGCCGCCGAGGCGCAGATAAGCGCCGTGCTCGTCTTCGCCTGCTTGCAGCCAGGCATCGTCCATCGGTGCGCAGGGCATTTCGCCGTGCAGCGCATGATCATCCTCGGGCCCCGGGCAACCGTTGCGCAACAGGCCGCTGTGAAACATGAAGCAGCCGTAAGTGCCGATCACGCTGGCACTGGGCCGCGGCTGGGTGAACATATTAAGCATGGTCAAATCAACGCCGTCGAATTCGGCCGACCAGATCATTTGCCCCTGCCAGGGCAGGATTACCAGCTTGCCGCGGCTGTTTTCCAGAGACAGCGCCTTGACGCCGCTGGGGTAGGTCCAGGCACGCACGCTGAAATTCGCTGACTCGAGCAGCAGCCTGCTGGTCTGGTCCCAGAGCTGTGGGTAGAGCGGCAGGCGCAACGTTTCGCTAATCATTGTGCCACCGCCGTGGCCGAGCCACCCAGCACCGGTTGCGGCTGACGCATGCAGTGCACTGCGTACATCACGATGACCACGAAGCACAGCAGCGGCACGCTATAGGCAATCTGCATGTTGCCGCCATTGGCATCGCTGAGCAGGCCCTGGAAGATCGGCATCACGCCACCGCCGACGATGCTCATCACCAGCAACGAGCCGCCGACACCGGTGTCCTCGCCGAGCCCGTCGATGGTCAGACCATAGATGGTCGGCCAGCAAGGCCCGAGAAACACACTGACCCCCACGGCGGCATACACTGCGGTGATGTTCGGCACCAGAATGGTGTAGGCCAGTAGCACGATGCACAGCACGCCATACACCGCGAGAACTTTGGCCGGGTGCATTTTGCGCATCAGCAGGTTGGCGATCATCTTGCCGATAAAATAGGCGGCAAAGGTGGTCAGCAGGAACCACGAGGCACTGCGCTCGTTCATGCCGCCCATTTGCATGGCCAGGCGAATAGTGAAGCTCCACACCCCGACCTGCGCGCCGACGTAGAGGAACTGCGCCAGTACACCGAAGCAGAAGCGCGGATTGCGTCGCAGACGGCCAAGGCTCTGGCCGATGCTGGTCCGCGGTTCGCTGACTGTGCTGTTGCCCTTGCACGCGGGGAAGCGGGTGATGGCGATCAGAATGAACATCAATATGAGTACCGCGATCATCCATTTGTACGGCAGCAGGGTCGACTGGATCATCTGCAATTGCTGCGCCGCTGCCTCACTGGCGCTCATCTGGGCCAGCTGTTCGCTGGTGGCGTCGGTGTCCTTGAACATCACGAAGCTGCCGACGTACACCCCGGTCATGGCACCGAACGGGTGGAAGGTCTGCGAGATGTTCAGGCGCCGTGTGCCGGTTTCCCGTGGCCCCATCAGTGTCGAATAGGTGTTGCACGCGGTCTCGAGAAACGACAGGCCGGCGGCGATGACGAACAGCGCCATCAGGAACATGCCGTACTTGGCGGTCGACGCCGCCGGAAAGAACAGGGCGCAGCCGAACAGGTACAGCATCAGGCCGATGAGGATGGTGGTCTTGTAGCTGAAGCGGCGCACCACCAGTGCCGCCGGAATGGCGACGAAAAAGTAGCCCAGGTAGAACGCCGACTGGACGAAAGCGGTCTGGAAGTCGCTGAGCATGAAGGCTTTCTTAAAGTGCGCGATCAGCACGTCGTTCATGCTCGCGGCCGCCGCCCAAAGGGCGAAGATGCTACAGAGCAGGAGGAAGGCGAACCACGGCGTGCGGTTCAGGTAGAACCCGTCCGGGGTTTGTTGCAGCGCAGGCTTATTCATTATTGTTCTCCGCGAGATGCTGGTGAGTGTCAGTTGGCCGATGCATCGAGGAATCGCGCAAACGTGGACGCATCGGGGTAAGAAGATTGCGTGCCGAGGCCGGTGACCGAGCAGGCGGAGTAGGCCACCGCCTGCTGCATGGCCTGGCGAATATTGCCGTCCTGGCTCCAGTGTCGGGCGAAACAGCCAATGAAAGCGTCACCGGCACCGGTGGTGTCACGCGCCTGAACCTTGACCCCTGGCACCTGCCATTCGCCTTCGTTGCCGACGTACAACGCCCCTTGTTCGCCCAGGGTGACGATGACGTGGCGCACGCCAAGCGCGACCAATTGGCGTGCAGCCTGAGCCGCTTCCTCGGCGCACGTGACCGGCTGGCCGCTGATCAGTGCCAGCTCGCTTTCGTTGGGGATCAGGAAATCCAGCTGCGCCAAGTGCTCGCGGCTCAGGCCGGCCAAGGCTGGGGCGGGGTTGAGCAGTACCGGGATGGCATGCCGGTGAGCGAAGGCGATGGCGTGGTAAACGGTCGCCAGCTCGACTTCCAGTTGCAGCACAATCAAAGCGCAATCGCGCAGCTGCGCCTCGGCACGGTCGATATCGGCCGGGCTCAGGTGGGCATTGGCGCCTTTGACGATGAGGATGCTGTTGTGGGAGTTCTCCTGAACGAAGATCGGCGCCACGCCGCTCGACACGCCCGGCACCCGTTCGACAAAGCGCGTATCAATGCCCAACCGTTGAAAATTGGCCAGGGTGGTATCGGCAAAAGCATCGTCGCCGACCTTGCTGAGCATCAGTACGTCGGCACCCAACAGCGCCGCAGCGGCGGCCTGGTTGGCGCCCTTGCCACCGCAGCCCATGGCAAAGCGCGGTGCTTCGAGCGTTTCGCCTTGGGCTGGCATGCGTTCGATGTAAGTGATCAGGTCGACCATGTTGCTGCCGATGACTGCAATCTTGCTCATTGTTATTTTGACCTCACCAGCGCCGACGGAAGCATCGGCGGCCTTTATTTATGTTATTTAAATAACATTTTTTGTGATAATTCAATCTTTATTTTTTGATGTGAACGTGCGCTATCAAAACGCCTGCTGGGCGTTTCGGTGGCCGTTCCGGATCGGAGAAAGGGGGTGTGCCGCGTGTGAGGCCTGCTGCTAAGCAATCGATCCCACGACCATTTTTTCAGGCCCAGAAACCACTAAACCCCTGAAATTCTTAAACGAATTCAGGGGTTTTGTGTGTTTCAAGTATGGCGGTGAAGCAGGGATTCGAACCTGCCCGATATAGACCTCGGAAGGAAAAGGGTGTCTAAATTAGTGCAACTTGGATGTTTTAGTCGGTTGCACCTGACCGCTTTTTAAGTCGTCAACAATTTCTTGGACACATCTGACCGACAGCTTTTGGTCGACTCTTTTGAACATGTCGTTTTTCTTCGAAATCGTCAGTAGGTTGGCCAGGAAAATTTTGCAGTGCACGTCACGTTTTCATATCACTGCTTTTCGCGCAAATACAGCGCGGAGAAACATCCTGCCGGCGAACCGATTATTGATCCGACCAGCCAGCGACCACGCACATTCTGTCCGATCCGTTATCGGCTGCCCAAGCAGCTGCCAGTATTGATCCTTGGTCTGATTCACCGAAGTGCAAAGTGAGCCAGACCAAGGCGCTACGAAATTGGGCATACACCCTGCAATTCAACGATCCATCGGGGCCGTAGTACGTCATCTTCTAGATCCGCAAAGCGGTGCAGCCAAGACGGCAGAAACAGGATCTGACAATCAGAAAAGCTTGTGGACGCGATTTCTGACGGCAATCTAGTACTTTTCAGAAAAACCCTAGGAAAAACCGGAGAGGCGACAAATATTCTGACACCGGGACGCGTGTGCTGCCTGACCTTGTGGCATGAGGCTATTAGCCCATTTGTGCTATTGATCGTATTGGGTTTCAGTACTCAAATGTGCCATAGAGAAGCGCATCTCTAAATCAAAAATCATACAGCTGACTTAGGGTCGCTGTTTGCCTGGTCACAGTTTAGGGCCGCTGCAGTGTACCTTGAGTGCCGACAATAAAGCGTTAAAGTCGGTAGGGTATTGTGACGTTCATGCAGCCTTTACAGGCTCGCATTACCTGCTAAAACTATGGAGCATTTATGAAAGACAATATGAAGAAAGTGCGTTCGCGAAATATTGGAATCGCCTTGGCGCTCGCATTGGGCGTTGCATTCAGCGGCACTGCAAGTGCGTTTACATTTGAACACGGGTGGAGTTGCCAGAATAAATGGTATCAAATGGGACTTATTGAACTGATTTCGTGCGGCGGTGGCGGCGAAGGTTGAGTTTTTTACGATACACGCGATATGCGGTAAAAATAACATGTGTTTCAAGCCTTACATGCCTGTGAAGATGCGGTCGCACGACCGCATCATCGTGTCCGACGTCCTTGGCATTGCCACCCTTAATTTTCTGCTCTTTCCCAGCTCTGTCCCATGTAGCGTCCAACGACCACTTTTTCACACCCCAGAAACCACAAAACCCCTGAATTCTTCAACAAATTCAGGGGTTCTGCGTGTTTCAAATATGGCGGTGAAGGAGGGATTCGAACTTAACGCCCCTCCAGCCCTAATGGTCCATGGATACAGGGCTTTCAGCGTGCATAGTAGTACAATCGCCGCTTTTCAGCTCACTCCGGCAATGGCTTCATGGTAGACAACCTGATACAGAAAAACGGTGAATCGACGTGGTATATCCGCCTTGCCGTTCCAGTGGATGTGCAACAGAAACTTGGTTGTAAGGTGTTGGTTCAGTCGCTGAAGACTGGCATGCGTGATGAAGCCATGACCCGGCGTCTGCCGATCCTCCATGAGTGGAAGACACTCATTGCGAAAGCACGAGCGGGAACGCCTTTACCCGGTGGCTGGGAGGACTCAGTAGCTGCGGTGGCTCAGCAGCTTGATACATTGCGACGGGACAATAAACGAGCGTTGATTGGTGAGCCTGTGGATGCGCTGATGCAGCCTGATCCGGGCTTCGCTGATTTTTAGCTTCGCGCAGCACCTCATGTGGGTGAGCCACTCATTCAATTGTTATCGGACGCCCAAGACAAAGGGTTGTCGGTACAGCTACAGCTACAGCTACAGCTACAGCTACAGCTACAGCTTGCAGATTCGATTGCGGACGCACTCAAACGCTTGATCCCTGAGCGCTTCGCAAAGCATTACGATGTCACGGCGGATCAGGTTGCAGAAATGAACCAGTTAGCAGCCTAGCGCCATATCGGAGCTATGAGGTCATTGTCCCCTTGTGGCGAAAGCCTCGGATAACCCAAGCTACCAGCGCACCGAGAGCATAGAGAAGAGCACACCCGATTAACCAACCTGCACCGATCCATCCAACGCTTTCGATTTGTAGTGAAAGGAGGTGACTTAGCTTGTCCTCAAAACGTTTGTTGGATTCATCGATTTTCTGTTTAGTGCGGATGCCATCCTCAGCAAGGCAAGGTTGTCCGCTGAGAATCTGGTCCGTTATGTTTTGACGAGGCTGTTGTGCTTTCTGTGGGTTGAGCCGCAGACATTCCAGCTGATTTTGTAAATCTGCCAGTTCCCACGAATGTTGCTGACGGATACGACTTTCCGTAGGGAAATTGCCATTGTAGGCGAGCGCTCCAAGGGCTATGAGCAACGCCACGCATGCGACAATCCACAACCGCTGCCAACCGTTCAAACTCAACCTTGCCATGCCACACCCGTTCCATTATGAGCTGCTGCCGTTTCCATGAGCTGGTTAAACCTACGCTCCGCCTCGCCCTGATTCCGCCTCAGCTTTTCGAGGCTGACTTCAACCGCAGTAAGTCGCTCCCGGCATTCTTTCTCGGTATAGCGCTCACGATTCGTATGTGCATGCTCAGCAAAAGCAGATGCGTCGGCAAGACATTTGCGGAAAAACTCTTGCCGATCTTGCAGGAAGTTAGACGTGATCTCTCGAAGCTCAGGATTCAAGTCGTTGTTAAGGGATAGACGATGGGCCAACGTATCGGTTTCCCGATCCAGCTTGTACCACTCTGAACGTGCAGCCTCGGCCTTGAGTAAGAGGTTTTGCCTTAGCAGGTAGAGTTCGTTTGCCCTCGACCTGTTTTGCACACGCTCTGTACGCCATAGCGCGAATAAGGAGACGATCAGTGCCAGCAATGATGCAATCGGAATTGATTGAAGGTCCACAGTGATCTCCATTCGTGTGGTGACTTCGCAGTATGTGGTGCTTCACGTCCTGGGGCAACTTGTGCAGGTAATTCGATTTAATCCCCTGAATTCCCTATGAAATAGGGTCAAAACCCCGCTTATGGCAGAAATGTTAGGCTGCTATAAGAGTGGTTGCAGGGCCACAGCCAAGTAAAGGCGGGTCCTGTGCTGTTCCAGTGGCAAGCTGGAGCCTATGAGCGACATCTTTCTGCCAAATCATGGCGGTGGAAGCTATCCAAACGACTCGAAAATGACGAATTCGGCATCTGAGCGCTGAAGTTCAGCCTTCAAGTTTGAAGCAAGAAGGCATCACTTAACTACTGATCAGCTAACGACCCCGAAAAGCGCCATAAGGGCAGGTAGTCCAGCGCCCACAGCACTCGCCGTAAGTGGATGCTCTAGGAAACCCTTCAGCCGTCCTTTCGCTTCCTCCTTGGCCGCTGGCTCGCCCTCCGACTTGTCAATTGCCGAAAGCAGCTCCTTTAGCCCAGCTTCAAGGTGCTGAACGTTATGGTCGCCAATCTGGATACCCGTCGATCCGTGAATGTTGATGTGGTTAGTGGTGATAGTTCTGCTTGGCGTGGGTAGGGCTGTGTCCTTGCTGATGTCAACAACGTAGCAGGCGGGTATATCGTCAAAGCTTTGGTGGTAGTCAACTACGGTCGCCGTGTAGGTTTCTTCTCTGCCGGGTATGGAGCGTATGATCTTGTCCCCTTCGCAAATGTCTAGCTCGCTATACCACAGGGTTAGCTTTGGGCGGGAGAACATGCACTTATATGGACCGGAGCTAACTCCGTTGCGGTCAATATGAATAGTGTCTTTACCAGCTTCGGGTGAAAACAGGTCGTCCATACGGGAAACTCCTTTTGGTAGAAGGCGCCAGCCTACATCCGCTTGCGGGGAAGTTGATAGCATTCGGGTTGTGAACGTAATGGGCGTACTCTGTGTTCAATTGGGTACGCCTATGTGCAACCTTGCTCCGGGCGGCGGGGTCTAGGCTGAAGAAATTTACTTACGGATACACAGCGAGATGATGGAAATAACAACTGCGGCGGTTGAAAAGCCAAATGACCACAGGAATTTGGCGTGATCAGCATGAAGGCTGGCCAGCACCGAGTCCAGCAAAGGGAAGTTCACGCATCTGATCTCTTTCCCCACTCCTAGTGAGAAGAAAGGAACAAGCGTTCCGTCTTCTTTTTTGTAGGCGTGCCTCTGTTGTAGGTGGTAATAGAGCCGCCCAAATACGATGTCTTTGTCGACCTTCAGCTTCTTTGCCACTCGCTCGCAGTTTATTGGGACGTATATCTTCGACTCGCGATTGTTGGGGCCGTCTATGGTGAACGCACAGAAATCGTTGTAATACATCTTGTAGATGGTGCGAAGAATTTTGCGATCAGATGGTGGGTTCAATGGGCAAGCTCCGATGGCGGGGACTTCACTGTAGCTGACTTTAGAACTCATTGCACAAAGCCATTAGTCTAGCTTGGCATACGTCAAATCGAACGCCACACGCGAAGGCTGACCCACCTCCTGGCCGTCAGGTGCATCACCTACACTTGAGTACTGCCACTTTCAACGCCGCCTCAGTCTGACGCAACTACGAGTACGCCGTCGAAAATGAATGTCTTGCCGACGGAGTGAGCTTCCTTACTGAAATATCAGCACGCTTAGTTATCATCATCGGGCCATTGCATTGTCTGATCCATGAGCTGCTTTTTAAAATGATAGTTAACGGAGTTGTCTGGAATATCATCGGGCACCAGATCAAAACGAAATGTTGTAAGCTGTCTAAGTATTTCTGGCACATCATAAGTTTCGTCAAAAAGCATTGCTTCGTTTAGAATGGTAGTGATTATACCTATGGGACGTATTATCTCGCGTACTGTTGGCCCCAATTTAACTACTCCGCCCTCGTGGGAGATGTGAGGGAAATCTTTAGGGCGAAAGCCTACAATGAAGTGCTTTCTGGCGAGAGATTCTAGCTTTCGATTTATATCTATGCACCCTTGGAATCGCCTATCATAGTAGATTCCCTCAAAGACAGAGAATAGAGAAAGTATCTTCTCCAAGTCTGATAAAAACGTGAGTATAAATTTCTTGTCAACTGTGAGAATGCCCATCTTAGCTTCAGGAAATAGCGCTTTGTGAAGTTTCCTAGGGTAGGCAACTTTCGGTTGTCCTTCTTTTTCTTCAGTAAATCCGAAGTGATGACTTCCAAGGTATTTCTGGAACTCATCCACATGCTTATAATAGTTGGTTATGTAATTGTTCGTCTGGGTGAGATTTATCTGAAACTGTGTTAGCTCCATCTGCGCCTTAGATTGCACTGAGCGATGGTTGGCTGCAAGCAGTGCTATGAGCGGAATCGCAACTGCAAGCAGCCCAAGGGGGACTTTGAATATGTCTAATGCGTTATTCCATCCTTCACTTGAAAGGTTGTACTTCAATCCTGAAGTGTGGTAGGCAATAGTGGTCGCCACAATGGCAGCAAGTACAAATAACGAGGCTATCACATATACGACAGTCTTGAGTTTAAGGAAGGTGGTGTGCGGATCAAAGTCTAACCACTTCATCGATTTCTCCTCTCAAAAGTTGTAGTTTTTGTGAAGACTATTGGCAGGAGAAGTGGATGTACCAATAGTTTGATTGCATCCAATAGGTGCTATTTCCGCTCGCGATGCTTGCGCCGCCTTCAGGGGATGAGCCCTCGGCATCGATCTTGTAACGTCCATTGCAAGCGGTGAACATTTGCTCGTAGGCGTCCTCGCGGCGTTGCTTCCTGACAAACGCGGCTCCGTCATTCAGGTACTTGACGATGCCTGCACGAGAGCTCTCATTGCTTGGGGCGTAAGCGGAACCAGAGTTCGGAGGGGATACCATGTCAGCGCTGGCGCATCCGCCCAATACTACACACAGGCTTACTACAGAAATTGACCGTCTCATCTTCACGTTCCTTGATTGTCGAGCGAATACTACTTATTTCAATCATCCGCCCAGAGTAGCCGCCAGCGAGGGTAATCAATCGTTGATGTGCAGCACTTCTCCCGGCGGCGGGATTGTTTTTGAGGAGATTAGGCTGAATAGCTTGTACTTACTTTGAGAAGCTTCCCAATCTTGGCGAGAGCTTTCGAATTACTCGATGAAAGCTTGAAGATATCAGGGGGCATCTCATGAGGTTGCTGACGCTGTGTATAGGCGGTCATGAGCGAGTAACCTATGAGGTTCAGCTCTTGTGCAGCGCTGCGTATATCAGCCTTCTTGGGCAGTCCAAATATTCTTTGGGCAACGCAATAGCATGAAATGATTTCTGCTTTTGACATAAGGTCGGCAGCGTGCCCCTTAACGGTTGCGGAAACCTCTTCGTCATTGCCGTAGTTCGTGATTTTGGCTTGATAACGCAGTAGGGGTGTTTGCGGTCTGCCCAATTGATCCTTTGAGTTGTTGCACCGGTTCAATGACAAGCTTCAGCACTATTTGACTGACGACGAAGATCACGATAGCGCCCAAAATTGTAGCTATAGATGTCATCACCTGAAACCCACCAGACTCGTTTCCACTCCCTGCAATGGCATTGCTCGCGAGAAGCGTGCATATGATGCCCGGCAAAATCATTATTGCTTTCATTTTATCCTCAATGAGCTATTACGGATTTGCTTGCAGTAACCGGCCGAATAACAACTAAAAAGCCCCGGCTATCGGGGCTCCCTCTCATCAGTGCAACGTACGTCCGTTGAGATTTGTCTCAAGCCAGCAGTTGACGTCGGAATCGCCATGACCAACCGTCGACTGAATCTCAGAGACGTACAAGCTCTCGTCATGCTCGATGAACGGTTTCAGCCGCTTAAAAATTTCCCTCACTGCGCAGTCCGTCTGAATTACGTAAACAGATGGCGTGAGTCGTGCTGCCGAAAATTTGTAGATTTCAGCGATCAAGCGTTGGCGTTTGACGCCCAGTTTTCCTGCGTTGCAGGTGATCAACAGAGTTGGCATAGCCGGGTTATCCGATGGAAAAGCATTGAGTTTGCTAGTCATCAGGATACAATCAAACGCGATTAGCGATTGCCAAACGCGTCAGCATTTGGCTCAATGATCGTCCTGACATAACTAATGATTGATTCAGTCGAAGGTTTTGGATCGGTGCGGATGAACACGATGTCGGTCGCCAAACTTAACCGTGTTCATTCCGCAAGCTTCATCCTCCCAGCCTCTCCTTAGGCCAGCCCGTAGCTGTAAAAGCCCATATGTAGGGTTTTTCTCGGTGACTGCATACAAGATAATGCGTTTTGAATGTCAATTGCAATCCACTGCCCGTGGATAAAGTGTGTGTAGTTTATGTATTAATCGCATATCTTTCGTGTAGGCCGCATACCTACTGGACCGTGACCGTCTGTCACCGATTCTTCAGTATCTTCAGTAAGTTGCATGAACTACCCATAAGCGCGAACCTCATCAGAAAAATTTGACGCAAGTGCACCCTTTATTCATAAGCTTTCGTGAACCGCTAGCACTGACAAAGGTGTCAATCATCTTAGCTGTGGCTGTCGTCAGCGTTGATCCCCAACATCACGAAAGGTCGGAACGTGAAAGCTCACAGAGCTATGTCACTCTGAATTTCAAAAAGTACGCAATGCAACTATTTGCGCGGTGATCGGAATGCTGGAGCTGGCGCTCAAACGTGCCGATCATGGCGTTCAGTCATCGAAGTCGCCTACAGCTCGGCCAACGGTCTGCTGGACCTGATTGGCGACATTCTCGATATCGCACGCATCGAATCAGGGCGGCTTTCACTGAATCCGGAGCGGGCGAACCTGCGTCGACTGAGAGTCGGTGCTGCGGGTATTCGACGGTCAGTAACCATGCTGACGAAGCTTCGGAATGAAGGCTTTCGCTGCTGTGAGGCTACAGCAACACGCGCTGGCGATGACGGTCTGATTGTCGAACCACAGCTTGCCTTAGCCGGTTAAGTAGCCGTGTCGATCCTTAATGAACATCCACAGGAGTTTGTCCTGTGCAGAAAGGGCAGCGGGCTGGCGAGTAGTCAGACTGAGAAGCTGGTGGGCTTGGAGAAGGGTGTGTGGGAATTTTCAGCACTGTGAGTAGTACAAACAAAAAACCCCATGAACTCTAAGCAACTGAATTCACAGGGTTTTCTTAATATGGCGGTGAAGGAGGGATTCGAACCCTCGATACAATTTCTTGTATACACACTTTCCAGGCGTGCTCCTTAAGCCACTCGGACACCTCACCGTATCTCGACGACAACGTTGTGTCTGTCGAGGCGCGCTAATGTAGTCGAAACCTTTTCCTAACGCAAAACTTTTTTTCAGATTTTTCATGCGGTTAAGCAAATAAACGCTTATGCGCCACTGAAAAGCCCGAGAAGGCGGTGCGGCGCTAAGGCGCACCGCCGCTCGTCTCGTGAAGTTCAGGCGCTGAAGCCGCCGTCGATGGTCAGGCTGGCGCCGGTTATGTAGCCGGCTTCCGGGCCTGCCAGGTAGGCGACGAAGCTGGCGATTTCTTCGCTTGTGCCGTAGCGGGGCAGGGCCATCAGTGCTTTCAGGGTTTCGGCGAATTCGCCCTGTGCCGGGTTCATGTCGGTATCCACCGGGCCGGGCTGGACGTTGTTGACGGTGATACCTTGCGGGCCGAGGTCGCGGGCCATGCCTTTGGTCAGGCCGATCAGCGCCGATTTGCTCATGGCGTACGTGGCACCGCCCGCAAAGGGCATGCGGTCGGCGTTGGTGCTGCCAATGTTGATGATGCGGCCGCCTTCTTCCATGTGCCGAGCGGCTTCCTGGCTGGCGATGAACACGCTACGCACGTTGATCGCCAGGGTTTTGTCGAAGTCCTGCATGCTGAATTCATTGAGCGGCGCAATGGCCAGAATGCCGGCGTTGTTGACCAGAATGTCCAGCCTGCCAAGGGTTTCGGCGGTGGTCTGCACGGCTTGGCGAATGGCTTTCTCATCGGCGCTGTCTGCGCGAATGGCCAGGGCCCGGCCGCCGTTGGCGACGATGCTGTCCTGAATCTCCAGAGCGTTGACCTCGGAGCTGACGTAGGTAAATGCCACGGCGGCGCCTTCTTTAGCCAGCCGCTGGACGATGGCTGCACCGATGCCTCGGGAGCCGCCCTGCACGAGTGCTACTTTGCCAGCGAGTTTAAGGTGTTCGATCATGATGTTCTCCTTGGAGGGCGGGTCTCGGACAAGCCTGAGCCTGTCGACGATTGAGACCAGAATAGACCCTGATTGCGATAGTCTTGCTGAACCAAAAGTTCGGACTGATTCATCATGGATATTCAAGGCAACAGCGCGCTGATCCTGATCGACATGCAGCAGGGGATCAATCATCCCAAGCTGGGGCGGCGTAACAATCCGCAGGCCGAGGCGAATATAGGCGCGCTGCTGGGTGCCTGGCGACAATCCGGGCGTCCGGTGATTCACGTTCGGCATTTCTCGACGTCGCCGCAATCAGTGTTCTGGCCTGAGCAGTCGGGGGTCGAGTACCAGTCAGCGTTCTTGCCGCACGCCGATGAGCGGGAGTTGAGCAAGCAGGTGCCTGACGCGTTTTGCGGGTCGTTTCTGGAGATGTGGTTACGCTCGGACGGGATCGGGCAGGTGGTGACTGTCGGTGTGATTACCAACAATTCCGTCGAGTCCACCGCGCGCAGTGGAGGCAATCTTGGCTTTAACGTGATGGTCGCGCATGACGCCTGCTTTACATTTGATCAAGCAGACTTCTTCGGCACGCCGCGCAGTGCCGAAGATGTGCACGCGATGTCGCTGGCCAACCTGCACGGTGAATACGCTACGGTCTTGTCCACGGCGCAGATCCTTCAGCATATTGCTCTCGAATAGCGCCGGACGGGTTTACTTGCGGGTTTTCTTCGGGGCTGCGGGAAGCGGGGCAAACAGGGCCTGAAGGTCTTCGTCGCGCAGTTTCCAGTCGCCGGTTGTGCGGCCATCAAGCACACCGGCTGCCAGCGCTGACTTTTCCCGTTGCAGGCGCTGGATTTTCTCTTCCACGGTGCCGCGCGCGATCATCTTGTAGACGAACACCGGCTTGTCCTGACCGATACGATAAGCACGGTCGGTCGCTTGATTCTCCGCTGCCGGGTTCCACCACGGGTCATAGTGGATCACAGTATCGGCGGCAGTCAGGTTGAGGCCGGTGCCGCCTGCCTTCAGGCTGATCAGGAAGATCGGCAGCTTGCCGCTCTGGAAATCATGGATCGGTGTGCGGCGATCGCGGGTCGATCCGGTCAGCAGGGCGTAGGCGATACCGCGCTGCTTGAGCTCTTCCTCGATCAGGCTGAGCATCGAAGTGAACTGCGAGAACAACAGAATCTTGCGACCTTCGGCCAGCAGTTCTTCGAACATCTCCATCAGGCTGTTGAGCTTGCCTGAAGTGCCCTGTTTGCTGTTGACCGGCATGTCCTGATTGACCAGACGCAGGTCACAGCACACCTGGCGCAGCTTGAGCAACGCTTCGAGAATGATTATCTGGCTGCGCGCCACGCCCTTGCGGGTGATTTCGTCCCTGACCTTCTTGTCCATCGCCAGGCGTACGGTTTCGTACACGTCGCGCTGGGCATCGTTAAGGTCGACCCAGTGGATGATCTCGGTCTTGGGTGGCAGCTCGGTGGCCACTTGCTCCTTGGTGCGACGCAGCAGAAACGGCTTGATACGCGCATTGAGGTGGTGGAGGCGGTCCTGGTTGCCATGCTTTTCGATGGCTGTGCGGTAATTGCTGTTGAATTCCTTGCTGTTGCCCAGCCAGCCGGGCATCAGGAAGTGGAACAGTGACCACAGCTCGCCCAGGTGGTTTTCCAGTGGCGTACCGCTCAGGCACAGGCGCTGACGTGCGTTGAGGTTGCGTGCGGCCTGGGCGGCCTTGCTGTTGGGGTTCTTGATGTACTGCGCTTCATCGAGAATCAGCACGTGGAAGGGCTGTTTTTCGAGCTGTTCCAGGTCCCGTGGCAGCAATGCGTAAGTGGTCAGGATCAGGTCGTAATCCTGCAGGTTGCCAGCGTCCTGATGACGATTGGCGCCATACAGGGCCAGTACCTTGAGGTCCGGGGTGAAGTGCTCGGCTTCATCCAGCCAGTTGGGAATCAGGCTGGTCGGCATGACGGCCAGCGCGGGTCGGTCGAGGCGTCCGGCCTGTTTTTCCATCAGCAGGTGAGCCAGGGTCTGCAGCGTTTTGCCCAGCCCCATGTCATCAGCCAGCACGCCGCCGACTTCCAGCTCGCGTAGCGACTGCATCCAGCTCAGGCCTTCCAGCTGATAAGGGCGCAGTGTGGCGTTAAGGCCATCGGGCAGGCTGACCGGCGCGTCCTTGATGTTGATCAGGCGTTCGGCGAAATGGCGCAGACGGTCGCCACCCTGCCAGGTCAGCGGCAGGTCTTCTAGCTGGGTAAGGCGCGCGGCATCGGCTTTACTCATGCGCAGCGCGTTGTTGCCCTCCTGACGCCAGTAGAAATCGCCCAGCGTCGCCAGTACCGGCTTGAGTCGGCCGTAGGGCAGGGCGATCTGCACCGGGCTGCCGCCGCTCTGGGTGAAGTGGTTGAGCTGCACCAGCAGTTGTTCTTCGTCGCCGCGCTTGGCCACTGCCGACGGGCTCATCAGTTCGGGGTGGCTGCGAATCAGGTTGATCAGGATCGGCAGCAGGCTCAGGCGTTCGCCGTTGACGATGATGCCCAGTTCCAGGTCGAACCAGTCGCGCTCGTTCTCTTCATCAATGACGGCATACCAGTCTTCCACGGGAGTAACGTCGAAGCCGAACTCGTCCTGAATGTCGATTTCCCAGCCTTGCTCGCGCAACCGTGGCAGGTCGTCGAGGACGAAATGCAGCCAGGCCTTGTCATTGGGCAGTTCGTACATGTCGCCGGCGCTGTCGGGCAGTGCCTTGCTTTGCCGGGTGGCGACCTTGAAGCCCAGGTCGGCCAGTTCCTGACGCAACTGCCGCTCCCGTTCGCCCTGACGACGGATGCGCAGGGTTTCGGTGTCGGTGTGCTCGATGATGTCGCTTTTCTGATTCACCAGATCGCTGCCCAGAGAACTGACCAGAATGCTGACGTTGGTGGTGCCGACCGCGTAATGCTTGCCGTAGGCAAAGGCGAGCGCGGCACGGTGCTGAATGTGCCGCTGCATGCGCCCGTTGCGCGGCTCGTAGGCACTGAACTCGATGCTGGCCAGAATCAGCCTGGGCCGTGGCTGCAGGTCATCGATCAGGCGCTCCGGCAGCCTGGGTTTTTGCTCGACGGGCTTTTCCGGCTCTTGCTGGTGCGAGGCCAGTGCGGCCTGCAGCAACGGACGGTTTTGCGGGTCCTGCAGAAACAGCAGGGCGGCCACGCAATGTTTGCAATCGTTGCGAACCGGACAGGTGCATTTGCAGGTCAGGTAATTCTTGTAGCGATCGGGGTCCTTGAACAGCAGTGTCTGGGTATAGATTTCCAGGCCCGAGCCCCGACAGGCGGTGCGGATGATCTGCGGGCTGGAGTCTTCCAGCACGATGCGTTTTTGCCGGGCGTAGTCGCGCCCTCGCTCGAGCGTTCGCTCGTGGAATAGGTCTGTCCAGGCCGCAGCCAGGACTTTTTCGAGAATGGACGACAAGTTTTAAAAAGCCCTACGCCGCAGCGATGCTCAAAAAGAAAGGGGGCGCCTTGGCGTCCCTTGCGTACGTAAAGATCAAAGAGGAGAAACTTTGATCAGCAACGCGAGGTTGCCATTGTCCAGATAGGTCAGCTCACCGTTTTTTACCCTGGCGGTCTGCTTCAATCGTTCACTGCTGATGACCACGCCATGCGGGTCCAGCTGGTTGACCCAGAATTGTGCACCAATATCGGTAAAACGTGCCATCGCCAGACTCACGGTGCCCTCGATAGGGAAGTGCCCAAGCCGCTCGTCACCACTGGTGACGGCAACCTTGCCCGGCTCGGTGCCGATGCTCTGCTGCCAGGCGCGCTGCATCAGCACCTGGTAATTGCCACTGCCCTGCAGTTTGCTGGCCAGATCATTGAGGGCGGGGCTTCGTTCATCGGTCGCGGCGATCTTCTGCGCGTCCTTGTCCCAGTTTTCCGGGACAAGCTGACGGGTCGAGGCGGGTTCGCCGTTCTGGCGAAACAGCAGAATCTCGACCTGATACAAGCCGTCGGCGAACGCGGTCGGCGCGATCAGCGTCAGCAGCAGGACCAATGAACGAAACAGACGCATGCGTGAATCCTTCAAGCAGTTTTCGGGGTCAGGCGCTCAAGCAGCGCTTCGATGGTATTGAAACGCTCTTCCGGGCGCTCCATGGGCACCAGGAATTTGAACAGCGTGGCACCTTCGAACTTGTAACGGTTGGGCTGGCTCTGGATCAGCTTGATCAGGGTCAGCGGATCAACTGGAGTCTCGGTCGCGAATTCGATGCGTCCACCTTGCGGGCCGCCGTCGATTTTCTTGATACCCAGCTGTTCGGCGTGCAGTTTGAGCTGCGTGATGCGCACCAGGTTCTTGGTCGGCTCCGGCAACAGGCCGAAGCGGTCGATCATTTCTACCTGCAAGTCTTTCAACGCCTCTTCGTCTGCCGCGTTGGCGATGCGTTTGTAGAGAATCAGGCGGGTGTGTACATCCGGCAGGTAGGCTTCGGGGATCAATGCCGGTACACGCAGGTTGATTTCCGGTCCGCCGCCCAACGGTTGATCGAGATTGGGCTGTTCGCCCTTGCGAATCGACTTGACCGCGCGCTCGAGCATTTCCATGTACAGGGTAAAACCTACGGCCTGGATCTGACCGCTCTGGCCGTCCCCGAGCAGTTCGCCTGCGCCTCGGATCTCCAGGTCATTGGTGGCGAGCACGAAGCCCGCGCCCAGGTCCTGGGTGTTGGCAATCGCTTCCAGACGCTTTTCGGCGTCGGGGGTGATTTGCTTGCGCGGCGGGGTCAGCAGGTAGGCATAGGCCTGGTGGTGACTGCGTCCGACGCGGCCGCGCAACTGGTGCAGCTGGGCCAGGCCGAACTTGTCGGCACGCTCGATGATGATGGTGTTGGCGCTCGGCACGTCGATGCCGGTCTCGATGATGGTCGAGGCGATCAGCACATTGAAGCGCTTGTGGTAGAAATCGCTCATCACCTGTTCGAGTTCGCGCTCGCGCATCTGCCCGTGGCCGATGCCGATACGGGCTTCCGGCACCAGTTCGGCCAGATCCGCTGCGCATTTCTCGATGGTTTTGACGTCGTTGTGCAGGTAGTAGACCTGGCCGCCGCGCAGCAACTCGCGCAGCAGGGCTTCCTTGATGGTCGGCTTGTTCTGCTCCATGACGAAGGTGCGTACCGACAGCCTGCGCGCCGGTGGCGTGGCGATGATCGACAGATCACGCATGCCCGACACGGCCATGTTCAGGGTTCGCGGAATCGGCGTTGCGGTGAGGGTCAGAATGTCGACCTCGCTGCGCAGTGCCTTGAGCTGTTCTTTCTGGCGGACACCGAAGCGGTGTTCTTCGTCGATGATCACCAGACCGAGATTCTTGATCTTGACGTCATCCTGCAACAGCTTGTGCGTACCGATGACGATGTCGATCTTGCCCTCGGCCAGATCGGCAACGGCGGCGCTGACTTCCTTGGCCGACTTGAAGCGGCTCATCACTTCGACCGTCACCGGCCAGTCTGCGAAACGGTCGCGGAAGCTGTTGTAGTGCTGCTGGGCGAGCAGGGTGGTCGGCACCAGAATGGCCACCTGACGCCCGCCGTGCACGGCAATGAAGGCGGCGCGCATGGCCACTTCGGTCTTGCCGAAGCCCACGTCGCCACACACCAGGCGATCCATCGGTTTGGGTGCCAGCATGTCGGCGCGCACGGCCTCGATGGTGGTCTGCTGATCCGGCGTTTCTTCGAACGGGAAGCCCGCGCTGAAAGTGGCGTAGTCGGCTTTCGGGTCGGCGAAGGCATAACCCTCACGGGCTGCCCGGCGTGCGTAGATATCCAGCAGCTCGGCAGCCACGTCGCGAACCTGTTCGGCCGCCTTGCGCTTGGCTTTCTGCCAGGTTTCCGAGCCCAGGCGGTGCAGCGGCGCGCTCTCGTCGTCGCTGCCGGTGTAGCGGGCAATCAGGTGCAGGTTGGCGACCGGGACGTACAGCTTGGCATCCTCGGCGTAGGCCAGCATCAGGAATTCGGCGACCTGATTTTCGACTTCCAGCGTCGCCAGCCCCAGATAGCGGCCCACGCCATGGTCGATGTGCACCACCGGCGCGCCTTCGCGCAGTTCGGTCAGGTTCTTGATGACGGCGTCGTTATTGCCGCCATCGGTGCGCTTTTCGCGACGGCGGCGCTGCATGACCCGCTGGCCGAACAGCGGGCTTTCAGCGACCAGCGCCAGTGCCGGTTGCTCCAGCAGCAGGCCGTCGTCCAGCGGGGCGATGGTGATTGCCAGCCTGTCCTTGCCATCGACGAAGTCCTGCCAGCTGTCGACCGTTTTCGGCCGCAGCTTCAGGCGTTCAAGCAGTTCCAGCAGCACTTCACGGCGACCGGCGGACTCGGCGGTAAACAGCACGCGACCGGGGAAGTCATCAAGAAATGTCGACAATGCCGCCAGTGGCTGACTGGCCTTGGCTTCAATGGACAGATCCGGCAGGGTCTGGGCCGGGAAGCGTTCGCGTCCGGCTCCGGCATCGACATCCTGCTGGCTGGCCACCACGCGCGGCCAGTTTTTCAAGCGTGCAAAGCAGTCTTCCACCGGCAGGAATAGCTCGGCCGGTGGCAGCAGTGGCCGTGCAGGGTCGACGCGGCGTTCTTCATAACGGTTGCGCACGTCGTTCCAGAAATTCTCTGCGGCCTGCTCGATACCCGGCAGGGAAAACACCTGAGTGTCCTGCGGCAGATAATCGAACAGCGTCGAGGTTTCTTCGAAGAACAATGGAATGTAGTACTCGATACCGGCAGGCGTGATGCCGCTGCTCAAGTCCTGGAAAATCGGGCTGCGCCGGAAGTCCACATCGAAACGCTCGCGAAAGCGTGCCTTGAAGCGCGTGACTTCTTCTTTTTGTAGCGGGAACTCACGAGCAGGCAACAGGCGCACCGACTCGACCTTGTCGATGGAACGCTGCGTGTCCGGATCGAAGGTGCGCAGGGTTTCGATTTCATCGTCGAACAGGTCAATACGGAACGGCAGCTTGCTGCCCATCGGGAACAGGTCGATCAATGCGCCGCGCACGGTGAACTCGCCGTGCTCGTAAACCGTGTCCACGTAGCGATAGCCGCTGGCTTCCAGGCGCGTGCGCATGGCCTCCACATCAAGCTTCTGGCCGACATCCAGCACCAGGCTGCTGCCGAGCAGGAATTTGGTCGGCGCGAGTCTGTGTAGGGCGGTCGTGATCGGTACTACCAAAACGCCATGCTCCAGCTCCGGCAGGCGATAAAGGCTGGCGATGCGCTGGGAAATGATGTCCTGGTGCGGCGAAAACAGGTCGTAGGGCAGGGTTTCCCAGTCCGGGAAGTGCAGAACCGGCAGCGTGGGCGCGAAAAACTTCAGCTCCTGCTCCAGCCGCTCGGCGCTCTGGCTGTCGGCGGTCAGTAGCAGGGTAAAGCGCTTGGCTGCGCTGGCGGCCTCGGCAATGGCCAGGCTCAGTGCGGCACCGGGAAGATTGCCCCAGTGTTGTTTGCCTGCAGCGGCAGAAAGATGCGGTAGACGCAGAACTGGCACGGGAAGGTCGGGCTCCAGGCGTTGCAACAGGGGCGGCGATTGTAACGGGGGAAGGTGGTGGCTGTCAGTTTTCCAGAGTGTTACCGCGTATTTACGGGCGAAAATTATGTAGTGCCCATCGATATGACAGTCGCGCATTGCTCATAAACAAAGGCGCGGTCATAATGTAGCCCCTTTTTTCAGCCCCTACATGTGGAAGGTTCCCGTGACTCAGAAGCCCGACCAGTGTCTTGGTGAATGGATCGATCGTGAAGCTCTCGCCGAAGCGATGATCCCGCTCATCGGTCAGCTCTACCGCAATAATAATGTGGTGAGTTCGATCTATGGCCGCAGCCTGATCAACCGTTCAGTCATCGCGATTCTCAAAGCTCACCGCTTTGCGCGTCATCGTCAGTCCGATGCGGTTGAGTTGTCCGTACACGAGACGTTCCCGCTTGTAAAAGCGATGAGCGAGCTCAAACTGGGTGCCGCTTCGGTGGACCTGGGCAAGCTGGCCGTGAAGTTCAAGACTGAAGGCAACGGCCGCACGCCCGAGCAGTTCGTACGTGAAGAGCTGGCCAGTGTAGTGGGTCAGCAGGGCACCAGCCCGCGCAAGGGCACCGATGTCGTGCTTTACGGTTTCGGTCGTATCGGTCGCCTGCTGGCGCGGATTCTGATCGAGAAGACGGGCGGTGGCGACGGTCTGCGTCTGCGTGCCATCGTTGTCCGCAAAGGCGCGGAAAACGATCTGGTCAAGCGTGCCAGCCTGCTGCGTCGTGACTCGGTACATGGTCCGTTCGATGGCACCATCACCATTGATGAAGCCAACAGCACCATCACTGCCAACGGTAACCTGATTCAGGTCATCTACGCCAAGAACCCGTCCGAGGTGGATTACACCCAATACGGTATCAAGGACGCTCTGCTGGTGGACAACACCGGTGTATGGCGTGATGCCGACGGTCTGGGTCAGCATCTGGCCTGCCCTGGCGTCGACCGCGTGGTATTGACCGCGCCGGGCAAAGGCAAGCTGAAGAACATCGTGCACGGTATCAACCACGGTGAAATCACGGCGGACGACAAGATCGTGTCCGCGGCATCCTGCACCACCAACGCCATCGTGCCGGTGCTCAAGGCTGTCAACGACAAGTTCGGCATCACCAATGGTCACGTTGAAACGGTTCACTCGTACACCAACGACCAGAACCTGATCGACAACTTCCACAAGGGTGACCGTCGTGGTCGCAGCGCTGCGTTGAACATGGTGATCACCGAAACCGGTGCCGCCACCGCTGCTGCCAAGGCACTGCCTGAACTGGCCGGCAAGCTGACCGGTAACGCGATCCGCGTTCCAACGCCGAACGTGTCCATGGCCATTCTCAACCTCAACCTCGAGAAGCCGACCACCCGCGAAGAAATGAACGAGTACCTGCGCTACATGGCGCTGCACTCGGACCTGCACAAGCAGATCGACTTTGTGAACTCGCAGGAAGTGGTGTCCACTGACTTCGTCGGCTCGCGTCACGCCGGTGTTGTGGATGCCGAAGCCACCATCGTCAACGATAACCGCGTTGTGCTGTACGTCTGGTACGACAACGAGTTTGGCTACAGCCACCAGGTTGTTCGCGTGATGGAAGACATGGCAGACGTCAATCCGCCTGCCTTTCCGCAGTAAATGTTGAACGCTTGAACTGCCCGGACTGACCGGGCAGCAAATAAACGGGCCGAACCCCTGCGCATGCAGGCTTCGGCCCGTTTTGTTTTGTGGCGTGTCATGAGAACCTGTTAGGCACAGCCCTTGTGGATGACGGAGTAGCCAAGGATGAGCAGTTCGGCCATGGACGGATCGCAGCAACACCTCAAAAGCAGCTTCTTTTTTCTGTTTCTGACGATTTTCGTCCCCTTTGGTCTGGGGCATTTCGTTTCCTACCTGTTTCGTACCGTCAATGCGGTGATCTATGTCGATCTGCAGGCCGACCTGAGTTTGCCCGCGAGCAGCCTGGGGTTGTTGACTGGCGTGTATTTTCTGACCTTCGCTGCCGCACAGATTCCCCTCGGCGTCATGCTTGATCGTTACGGCCCGCGCAGCGTGCAGGCGCCGATGCTGTTGTTCGCAGTCGCCGGTTCGGTCATCTTCAGTATTTCCAGCACCGAGACAGGGTTGTTGATCGGGCGGGGTCTGATTGGTCTGGGCGTGGCGGGTTCGCTGATGAGTGCGATCAAGGCATGTGCCATCTGGTTGCCGGTCGAGCGTTTGCCACTGAGTACTGCCTGCCTGCTGTCGATTGGCGGGCTGGGCGCGATGGCGTCGACCACGCCTTTGCATGCGTTGCTGAGCTGGCTGACCTGGCGAGAAGCGTTTCTGATGCTGGCGCTGCTGACCTTTTGTGTGGCCGTGGTCATACACCTCAGTGTTCCCAAAGCCTACGAGACCAGAAACACCCGCTACAGCGATATGTTTGCCGCAGTCGGCAAACTTTACTCTTCCTGGACGTTCTGGCGTCTGGCGTTGTATTCAGTGTTTTCGCACGCCATCTACATGTCGGTACTGTCGCTGTGGATGGGTCCGTGGTTGCGTGACATGGCCGGGCTGAGCGATTCAGGCATGGCCAATGTACTGCTGTTCGGCGCCATCGCGATGGTGGCAGGGTCTCTGACGTTTGGCACGATCACTGATTATCTGCGCAGGTTCGGTGTACAGCCGATCATGGTCTGTGGTGCAGGGATGGTGATCTTCATCGGCTTCCAGATGCTGATGGCCAGTGGTCTACCGGTGTCACCCTATATTGTTGCGATGGGCTTCAGCTTCTTCGGCACGTCGACCACCATGAACTACGCCATTGTGGCGCAATCGGTGGCACCGGAGCTGGCGGGCAGGGTCAGCTCTTCCTTCAATCTGGTGGTGTTTGTGCTCGCGTTCTTCCTCCAGTGGCTGATGGGATTGGTGCTCAACCTGTGGCCGGTTGCGCAGGGTGCCGGTCATCCGCTTGAGGCCTATCAGTGGTCGCTGGGTTTAATGATTGCGTTGCAATTGCCCGGGGTGCTGCTCTGGCTTGGCTTTCGACCCTGGAGGCGCGCTGTCTGAAAAAGCAAAACCCCGGCCGAGATCAACTCGTGCCGGGGTTTTTGCTTTTAGCCGTTACAGCTATCTGATCGATCAAGCGATGAATCAGGCGGTTGCAGGTGCTCCGGGCGCTTCCAGCTTCTGCCCGCCTTTGCGGAACAGCACCAGCGTAGCAACCAGACCCAGCACAGCGGCACCCGTCAGCCAGATACCGGGCGCTGCCTTGTTACCCAATTCGTGAATCAGGTAAGTACAGGCCGCCGGGGTGAAGCCACCAAAGGTTGCGGTCGCCAGGCTGTAGGCCAGCGAGAAGCCGGTGGTGCGGACTTCGACCGGCATGATCTCGGTCAGCGCCACGACCATTGCGCCGTTGTAGGAACCGTACAGGAACGAGAACCACAGCTCGACCATCAGCAGGTGGCTGAAGCTTGGGTGCTCTACCAACCACGACAGCGCAGGGTAGGCGGTGGCGATGGCCAGCACGGTCGCTGCAATCAACAGCGGCTTGCGGCCGATACGATCCGAGAACGAGCCCATGATCGGCAGCCAGATGAAGTTGGACACGCCGACGCAGACGGTCACCAGCAAGCTTTCCAGGTCAGTCAGGTTCAGTTCGTTCTTGCCGAAGGTCGGGGTATAGGCGGTAATCAGGTAAAACGACACCGTGGTCATCACTACCAGCGCCATGCCGCCCAGCACCAGACCAAAGTTCTGGCTGATGGAGCGCACCACTTCACGCAGCGTCGGGCGGTGCGTGCGGGCTTCGAACTCCGGTGACTCTTCCAGCGAACGGCGGATGATGAAGATCGCCGGCACAATCAGGCAGCCGATCAGGAACGGCACGCGCCAGCCCCATTCGCCCATTTGCTCCGGGCTCAGCCAGTGGTTCAGACCAACGCCCAGCAAACCGGCGAATACCACTGCAGCCTGTTGGCTGGCGGACTGCCAACTGACGAAGAAGCCTTTGCGACCTGGTGTCGAGATTTCAGCGAGGTACACCGAAACACCACCCAGCTCGACGCCAGCCGAGAAGCCTTGCAGCAGGCGACCGAGCAGCACCAGCAGCGGTGCAACAACGCCCAGAGTGGCGTAACCCGGCACACAGGCAATCAGCAAAGTGCCCATTGCCATCATCGCGAGGGTGATAATCAGGCCCTTGCGACGTCCGTGACGGTCGATATAGGCACCGAGAAAGATCGCGCCCAAGGGTCGCATCAGGAAGCCTGCGCCGAAGGTCGCCAGCGACAGCATCAACGAAGCGAATGCGCTGTCGGATGGGAAAAATGTCTTGGCAATGGCCGTGGCGTAAAAGCCGTAGACCATGAAATCGAACATCTCGAGGAAGTTACCGCTGACAACGCGAAAGATCGCTTTGCCCTTACTTGTTGTGGAGGCCATTTAGTTACTCGCTCAGGCTCGTCGGCTTGGAGTCCGTTGTCGTTTTTTTATCCCGTTTACATCGCCATTACGTATGTGCGACTGGCGATGCACATTTGTAACAGTATGTGTAACAGGGCTCAAAGACAACCGTTTCGGCGATTTGCTATTACTTAACAGACGCTTGACAGGTATAGCCGGTCGATGCGTGCACGGCTTATCAACCAGATGAAACCGGATGAACAGGCATGCCGCATGGGAACCATAAGCCCGACACTGACCACTCAATGCTTTGGTCGGCCTCATGTGGGTGAAGCCGGCCCTGGTCCGAGCGGGCCGCTACGGAAGGTTTCTGTCTTGCCTGCCAATGATGGCAAGTCACTCTGAAAGGTTTTTTTAGTGCGGGGCATCAGTTTGCGTGGGTTTTGCAGGGTTGCAGTGTGCCTGGTGCTGCTGGGGTGCGGTGGTTGCGGTCAGGAACGCAAGCTGGAAAGCTTTGGCGGGCCGGCCATGGGCAGTCATTATTCAGTGGTGTACGTGCGCGCCTCCGGGCAGCCTGAACCTGCGGTCGTGCGCCCGCAGATCGAATCGATTCTGGCTGAAGTCGATCAACAGATGTCGCTTTGGCGCAGTGACTCGGATATCGAGCTTTTCAATGCATTGCCTGCCAATAGCTGCCAGACCATGCCCGAACCGGTTTTGAAACTGATCAGTGTTGGCGAGCAACTGTCACGGGACAGTGATGGTGCTTTCGACCTGACGGTGAAGCCGCTGATGGACCTGTGGGGGCTGGGCGCTCATGCACTGTTTGAGCAAATGCCGCTGGTGCGCCAGTTGTCCCGCGCCCGGGCAACGGTGGGCTATCGCGATTTGCGCGTCGTCGGGCAACAGTTGTGCAAAAGCGCCGCTGTGCAAGTAGACCTCAACAGTATTGCCGCCGGTTATGCGGTAGATCGCATCAGCGAGCGCATGGAAAAGCTGGGGTTGCACGATTATCTGGTGCAAGCCACGGGCGAGTTGAAAGTCAGCGGGCTCAAGCCCGATGGTTCGCCGTGGAGGGTGGCCCTTGACGCACCGCGCGATGATGGCAACGTTGTGCAAAAAGTCTTTCCCCTGAATGGTTACGCCCTGTCTACCTCGGGTGACTATCGCCGCTATGCTGGCGGCGAAGGCGGGCGCATTTCCGACACGCTCGATGCTTTGACCGGCCAACCCATTCATCATGGGCTGGCGTCGGTAACGGTCATTCATCCCTCGGCGCTGATGGCTGACGGCCTCTCCTCACTGCTGTTGATTCTCGGCCCACGGCGCGGCTGGAATTATGCGCAAGAACATAAAATCCCTGCTTTTTTTGTGATTCGTGCCGATAAGCGCTTTATCATCCGCAGCAACGCGTCGTTTGATCGTCTGGCAGTGGAGCAGCCACGGTAAGTCAAGAGGCCGGAACTTCCGGTCAATTGCCACCTTGCACAGACAAAAATTGGCCTTCGACGCGACCAAGGGTTAATGTTCGCCGCCTCGGTGCAGCGCTAGACTGCGCCGCGTGATTTAGCCAGAGATGCCAGAGTGGCGCCTCGGTCTGTTTAAAGGAGTACGCATGGCTGTCTACAACTACGACGTAGTGGTACTGGGTTCCGGCCCTGCCGGAGAAGGCGCGGCAATGAACGCCGCCAAGGCGGGGCGCAAGGTCGCCATGGTCGACAGCCGTCGGCAAGTGGGCGGTAACTGCACCCATTTGGGCACCATTCCGTCCAAGGCTCTGCGTCACTCGGTCAAGCAGATCATTCAGTTCAACACCAATCCCATGTTCCGTGCCATCGGCGAGCCACGCTGGTTTTCGTTTCCGGATGTGTTGAAAAACGCCGAAATGGTCATCTCCAAGCAAGTGGCCTCGCGCACCAGTTACTACGCCCGCAACCGCGTCGACGTATTCTTCGGCACCGGCAGTTTTGCCGACGAGACCAGTGTCAACGTGGTCTGCTCCAACGGCGTAGTCGAAAAGCTGGTGGCCAACCAGATCATCATCGCCACCGGTTCGCGCCCCTATCGTCCGGCCGACATCGATTTCAGTCACAAGCGCATCTACGACAGCGACACCATCCTCAGCCTGGGCCATACCCCGCGCAAGCTGATCATTTATGGCGCGGGCGTGATCGGCTGTGAATACGCCTCGATCTTCAGCGGTCTGGGTGTTCTGGTCGAGCTGGTGGACAACCGTGACCAGTTGCTGAGCTTCCTGGATTCGGAAATCTCTCAGGCATTGAGTTATCACTTCAGCAACAACAACGTGATGGTTCGCCACAACGAAGAATACGAGAGGGTCGAAGGCCTGGACAACGGCGTTATCCTGCACCTCAAGTCCGGCAAGAAAATCAAGGCAGATGCGTTGCTCTGGTGCAATGGCCGTACCGGCAACACCGACAAGCTGGGGCTGGAAAATATCGGTCTCAAGGCCAACGGTCGTGGCCAGATCGAGGTGGACGAGAACTATCGCACCAGCGTTTCCAATGTCTATGGCGCAGGCGACGTTATCGGCTGGCCAAGTCTGGCAAGCGCTGCCTACGATCAGGGCCGCTCGGCGGCTGGCAGCATGGTTGACAACGGCAGCTGGCGCTATGTCAACGACGTACCGACCGGGATCTATACCATTCCGGAGATCAGTTCGATCGGCAAGAACGAACACGAGCTGACCCAGGCCAAGGTGCCGTACGAAGTGGGCAAGGCGTTCTTCAAGGGCATGGCCCGTGCGCAGATTTCCGGTGAGCGGGTCGGGATGTTGAAGATCCTGTTCCACCGCGAAACGCTGGAAGTGCTGGGCGTGCATTGCTTCGGTGACCAGGCGTCCGAGATCGTGCACATCGGTCAGGCGATCATGAGTCAGCCGGGTGAAGCGAACACCATGAAGTACTTCGTCAATACCACGTTCAACTACCCGACCATGGCCGAAGCCTATCGGGTAGCGGCATACGACGGCCTCAACCGGCTTTTTTAAGCGACTCCGGCCGGTGGCCTGAGCCGGCCGGGGAGACCGATTTCAGCGACTCCCGAGCGTGGCGGTGGCCAAACCGGGAAAGTCTGTAATCAGGCTGTCGACGCCGAAATCAGCGAGCCTGCGCATCAGTGCAGGCTCGTTGACTGTCCACACTGACACATGCAGGCCCTGACGCTGTGCTTTCTGCAGGCGCTCCGGGGTACACAGTGTCCAGTTCAATGCCAGAATTTCACAGCCGTAGCTTTGCGCGACCTTTAACGGGTCGAGCCAGGCGTACTCGGCCACCAGTCCGCGCGAGATGTCCGGCGTCAGGTCGAGGGCGGCGCGCAACACTTCACGAGAGCTGGAAGTGATGGTGACCTTGTCGAGCAAGCCATGACGCTGAGCCATTTCACGAATGGCCAGAACGGTGTTGGCGGCGCGGGTGCGTGAAGCGCTTTTGACTTCCAGTTGCCAGTGCTCGAAATCGCATTGCTCGAACAACTCTTCAAGACGCGGAATCGGGCAGGGCGAGACCCAGCCGGGGCCACCTTTGCGCGCGTCATAGGTCACCAGGTCGGCGGCCAGATGCTCATTGACCTTGCCGCGTCGGTCGGTGGTGCGCTTGAGGGTCGGGTCGTGAATGACCATCAACTCTCCGTCCAGTGAAAGATGCAGGTCCAGTTCACAGCGGCGCACGCCGTGCTTGATGCATTCCTGGAAGCTGACCAGGGTGTTTTCCGGTGCTTCGCCCTTGGCGCCGCGGTGGCCGTAGATAAAGGTCACGTTTACTCCTGGCCGTTAAGGCACCCACTGCTGATATGAAAATGATGAGGTGAAAAGAGATATACCGGAAGCTCAATTGCCGGATGGCTGACCCTGTTCAAGGGCCTGGCGTCGATGCTGAGCCTGACGCTGCAACACGTGCCGTGCGAGCAATTGACGTTGAGCGTCCGGCAGATTGACGAAGTCGGTGCTGATGTCAAAACCGCCATCTGCCCGTGCATCGCACTGGCTGACCCTGGCGCGCAGCATCAGACCTGCCGCCTGGGGCATCAGCACCATCTTGATCGACAGCTGTTCGCCCACGGCAAAACCTTGTTGTGAATTGAATTGAATGCCGCCTTCGGACAGTTTTACCGGCTGTGGAGCGCCCAGTTTGCCCAGTGCCGTGTGTGCAACCACTTCGCCCAGCAGGTCGATGCGCTTGCTCAACGACTTGAGAAAACTGTTCAGCACCCGGTCGCGCTCGTCGAGTTGGCGCATCAAATGCTGTGATTCGAACTCGCTGACGTGCAGCTCGCTGAGCAGGTCGAACAGTGTCGAGGTGTCCTGCATGGCGTCCTGACTTGCCTGGTCGGCACCAGACAGGGGGTTAATTTCCAGTGCGACGCTGTCGTCGATACGGTAGTATTCGCGGCGTCCTGCTTCATCTAATGTCGACATGGCGAACCCAAGCTAGCGGCGGTGGTCTGAGAGTTTCGAGTGTAAAGCTGCACGTCAAGGCCCGCCACATGGACGTCCTCATTCCTGCGAACAAATTCCTACATGTTCAGACCTCTTTTTGTATTTATCGGCACGCGCTACACACGTGCCAAGCGACGCAACCATTTTGTTTCGTTCATTTCCCTGACGTCCATGATCGGCCTCGCCCTCGGCGTGGTAGTGATGATAGTCGTGTTATCGGTGATGAATGGCTTCGATCACGAAATGCGTACCCGCGTGCTGGGCATGGTGCCGCACGCGACCATCGAATCGGCTGACCCGATCACCGACTGGCGTGGCCTGGCCGCGAAGGTTCAGGAAAACCCGCAGGTGCTGGCCGTTGCGCCATTCACACAAATGCAGGGTTTGCTGACCCACGACGGCAAGGTTCAGAAGGTGCTGCTCAATGGCATCGACCCGGCCGAGGAGCGCAAGGTCTCGATCATTGACCACTTCATCAAGCAGGGCCAGCTCGACAGCCTGTCTCCCGGCAGTTTCGGCATCATGATCGGCGACAAGGCGGCTGCCAAACTGGGCGTCGTGGTCGGCGACAAACTGACCTTTGTCGCGCCTGAGGTGACTGTCACGCCTGCCGGCATGTTCCCGCGCATGAAGCGTTTCGAGGTGACCGGTATATTTCATGTCGGCGCTGGCGAAATCGACGGCTTTCTGGGGCTGACCAACCTCGATGACCTGGCCCGTCTGCACCGCTGGAAGCCCAATCAGGTGCAGGGCCTGCGGCTCAAGTTCGATGATCTGTTTGCAGCGCCGCGCACTTCGTGGGAAATCGCCCAGAAACTGGGCGAAAACAATTTCTATTCCCGTGACTGGACACGCACCCACGGCAACCTCTATCAGGCCATCCGCATGGAAAAAGCCATGATTGGCCTGTTGCTGTTGCTGATTGTGGCCGTTGCGGCATTCAACATCATTTCCACGCTGGTGATGGTGGTCAATGACAAGAAGGGCGATATCGCCATTTTGCGCACACTGGGCGCGACACCGCGGCAGATCATGGCGATCTTCATGGTGCAGGGCACGGTGATCGGGGTGGTCGGTACGCTGATTGGCGCTGCGCTGGGCATCCTTGCAGCGCTTAACGTCAGTGCTGCCATCGCTGCGCTGGAAGGGCTGATCGGCCACAAGTTTCTCAACGCCGACGTCTATTTCATTGATTACCTGCCTTCGCAACTGATGGCCCAGGACGTATTCCAGGTCTGCGGTGCGGCGTTGGTCCTGAGTTTCCTCGCCACCCTGTATCCCGCCTGGCGTGCTGCGCGCACCCAGCCGGCGGAGGCGTTACGTTATGAGTGAGTCGGGCATGTCTGATAAAGCAGTATTGAGTTGCCGCAACCTGGGTAAATCCTACGAGGAAGGCCCGGAGTCGGTCGTGGTGTTGTCCGGTCTGCAACTGGAGCTGCATCCCGGTGAGCGGGTGGCTATTGTCGGCAGTTCGGGGTCGGGCAAAAGTACTTTGCTCAATCTTCTCGGCGGCCTGGACACACCTTCCGAAGGCAGTGTCTGGCTGGCGGGCGAAGAATTGTCGGCGCTGGGCGAAAAGGCGCGTGGCTTGCTGCGTAACCGGGCATTGGGTTTTGTCTACCAGTTCCACCATTTGCTGCCCGAATTCACGGCGCTGGAAAACGTCTGCATGCCCTTGCTGATCGGTCGGACGGCGATACCCGAGGCCCGTAAACGCTCCACCGCGTTGCTCGAACGTGTCGGCCTAGGCCATCGTCTTGCGCACAAGCCTTCGGAGCTTTCCGGTGGCGAGCGGCAGCGTGTGGCCATTGCTCGTGCGCTGATCAATCAGCCCGGTCTGGTGATGCTTGACGAGCCGACCGGCAACCTCGATCACCACACCGCGCAGGGCATTCAGGACCTGATGCGTGAGTTGAGCACTTCATCGCGTACGGCGTTTCTGATCGTGACCCACGACATGAGCCTCGCCAGGCAGATGGACCGCGTCCTGCGTCTGGAAGACGGCCGCCTCGTCGAGGCCTGATTGACCCGGCCCGGCGCAACTCATCGCGTCGGGTTCTACGTTTTTTATACGGTGTTTTTTCCCACGGTGCTTCGCGAATGTTCAGACCGTTACCCATCTTCATCGGCATGCGCTATACCCGCGCCAAACGCCGCAAAAGCTTCATCTCGTTCATTTCGATGACTTCGATGATCGGGCTGGCACTCGGTGTGCTGGCGATGATCGTGGTGCTGTCGGTCATGAACGGTTTCCAGCGGGAAATGAGTTCGCGAATCCTGGGCATGGTGCCGCATGCGGTTATCGCCGGTGCCACACCGGTGGATGACTGGAAACCGCTGGCCGACGCAGCGTTGAAAAATCCTGAAGTCACCGCTGCTGTACCGTTTACCGACATGGAAGGCATGCTGTCCTACAAGGGCTCGATGCAGCCGATCCAGATCAGCGGCGTTGACCCTGCGCTGGAGCATGAGGTGTCGATCGTCACTCAACACATTACGCGTGGAAGTCTTGAAGACCTGAAGCCGGGCGAATTTGGTGTGGTACTTGGCGATATAACCGCGCGTCGCTTTCGCTTGAGCATCGGCGACAAGCTGACCCTGATCGTACCGGAAGTCAGCAGTGCGCCGGGCGGCATCACGCCGCGCCTGCAACGTCTGACCGTCGTGGGTATTTTCAAGGTCGGTGCCGAGCTGGACGGCTCGATGGGCTTGATCAACATTGCCGACGCCGCGCAGATGCAACGCTGGCAACCCAATCAGGTTCAAGGCGTGCGACTGGCGCTCAAGGACCTGTACAAGGCGCCTCAGGTGTCCACAGCCATTGCTGCCGGTCTGGGTGCCGGGTATCACGCCGATGACTGGACCCACACTCAGGGAAGCCTGTTCAGCGCCATGAAAATGGAAAAGACCATGATCGGCCTGTTGCTGCTGATGATCGTTGCGGTTGCGGCGTTCAACATCATTGCCACGCTGATCATGGTGGTCAATGACAAGGGCGCGGACATCGCCATTCTGCGTACCATCGGCGCCACGCCGCGGCAAATCATGGCGATCTTCATGGTCCAGGGCACGGTGATCGGTATTGTCGGCACCCTGATCGGCGGCGTGCTGGGCATTATTGCCGCGCTGAACGTCAGCAGTCTGGTCGGTTGGGTCGAGCGGGTCAGTGGCCAGCACATCTTCAGTTCCGACGTGTACTTCATCAGCAACCTGCCTTCCCAATTGCAGGGCGGCGATGTGCTGCTGATCTGCAGTGCCGGGTTTATCCTGAGCTTTCTGGCCACGATCTACCCAGCCTGGCGCGCCGCGCAGATCCAGCCTGCGCATGCATTGCGTTATGAGTGATCAGAACCGAGTGTCCTCGCCGAGGCCGCATTGCGGCCCGCGACGGCTGCGGGCTGAAGCGGATTTTCGCTGAAAGCCCGTCGCAAACGCTATAAACTCGCCGCGTTAATTCATGATCCAGGTATCGCCATGCATCCCGCAGCCGAACACTCGCCGCTGGGCAAGTCCAGTGAGTACATCGCCACCTATACGCCGTCTTTGTTGTTCCCGATCCCCCGCGCTGCAAAATGGGCCGAGCTTGGGCTGACGGCTCAGACGCTGCCTTATCAGGGTGTCGATTTCTGGAACTGTTACGAGTTGTCCTGGTTGCTGCCATCCGGCAAGCCAGTGGTGGCCATTGCCGAGTTCAGCATTCCGGCCGATTCGCCGAACATCATCGAATCGAAGTCCTTCAAGCTGTACCTGAACTCGCTGAATCAGACCGCCTTCGCCACTGTCGAGGAGGTGCAGACAACCCTCGAACGGGATCTGTCAACTGCGGCCGGAAAGCCGGTTGGCGTGCGCATTCGCAGTCTGAGCGACATTGAGGGGGAGGGTGTGGCGACTTTGCCGGGCGTTTGCATCGACGATCTGGATATCACGGTCAGTAGCTACGATCGCCCTCAGCCAGAGCTGCTGCGCTGCGATGAGTCGCAAATTATCGAAGAAAGCGTGCACAGTCATTTGCTCAAATCGAACTGCCCGGTTACCAGTCAGCCCGACTGGGGCAGTGTGGTGGTCGAGTATCGCGGGGCGGCGCTGGATCACAGCAGCCTGCTGGCTTACATCGTCAGCTTCCGCCAGCATTCGGACTTTCACGAGCAATGTGTGGAAAGAATCTTCCTCGACCTGCAGCGTTTGCTCAAACCGGAAAAACTGACGGTTTACGCACGCTACGTGCGCCGCGGTGGTCTGGATATCAACCCGTATCGCAGCACAGAAACGCTGGACGTGAATAATCGCAGGCTGGCGCGGCAGTAGTGTCGTCTGGGGCTCAGCGCGTGGACGCAGAGCGTCCGCGACGGCATTTCCACGCGGAGCGTGTGGAACGATAGTTGTCTGTGTCCATCAGTGCCGATGCAGCGCGTCGTTACCCACTGACTGATATTTCCAGGTTCAGGGTTATCGTGCCGACGCTCCGCGTCGGCATGCGTAGGGTGACGCTCTGCGTCACAACTCTACGCCTCACCATGCATCAGCGGCCTTACGCAGAGCCAGCAGAGCGGCATTCCCTAATCAGACTCCGATATTGCCCAGCGTCTGCACGATGTTGCGCAAGGTGCCAGCGATGGTCGGATGCTCCAGCTCGAAACGCTCGACGGCCAGGTTCACGCCGTCAGCCAGACTGCTGTCTTCATGGGTGGCGTTTTCCAGCTGAATTTCAGTTTCGATTTGTTGCATGAGTTCGTGAAGATTTTCCCGGTCAGACTCCGAAAGCGGGGGGTTATGCTCCAGTTGCTCGCGCAGGGTGTTGAGTTGTTCTTGCAGTTCGCGGGCGGGCATGACGTGCTCCTTGATTGATAAGTCTGTCTCATGGACTTCGCCGAAGAGCTAAAGGTCCATGATCACTCAAGACTAATCCAGTCAGTGCCTGGCTGCATGTGTATCAGGGTTTTTCACCTTTGCTGCGGCGTAATGCGATATCGGCCAGGCAGGACTCCAGATCGCCAAGGTGATCAATGACCGAGTGTACTCCCAGCGAATAGAGTTTGAGCGTGGCCTGCGCGCGTCGCTGCTCGCGTTCGGCGTCACTCAGTGCCTGCCATTGCGAAGGCGAAAGTCCGCACAGTGGCCCGCAAGACGCCAGGCCAATGGTCCACAGCCCGGCATTCAGCCCGGACTGCAACAGGCGTGGGTCGCCGCTGATCAGCACGCAGCCATCCAGCTGGCTGACCTTCAGGGCCATCAGCGCCATCCAGCAAGCATCCGGGGCGGGCCATTTGGCGGTTGGGCGAGGGGCGGGAATCATCCAGTCACTTACTGGCTCAGCCAGCGTAGCGCTGACGGTTTCAGGCAGCTCGTCAAGCCAGGCGCAAGGCATTCCCTGATCACGCAGAGTCCGCAGAATATCCTTTGCGCCAGGTGTGAGCTGTGTGAGCTCATTGCCTGGTGTAAGCGAGGTCGCGGCCTGCGCACCGAAGTCCACCAGACAGCCGCTAAGGCCGAACAGCAGGGCGGGAAAGGTTGGCAGAGGCGTGAGGACCGGCGCGAGCATGAGGATCTCTCTGAAATATCCAGAAACGCTACCGGTATTTTGTGACACTTTGATGAATGTGCGATGACGGGGGTTTATCCGGAACCCTTTGCTGACAGACCTGCCTTATTCATGACAGAAGGCTTTATACTCCCTGTCCTAGCGTGTGGGGCGTAGCACCCGCGTCATTATTTCGATATCTCGATCAGGAGTGTCAGCTATGCCCGTGACCGGTGCAGGCTTTATCAAGCGTTTGCTGCAATTGTCCCTCTGTGCCGGCATTGCGCTGGTGCCGGTAGCCGTTCAGGCCGCCGAAGATGACCCGTGGGAAGGCATCAACCGCTCCATTTTCAGCTTCAACGATACCCTCGACGCTTATACGCTCAAGCCGCTGGCTAAGGGTTACCAGTACATCGCGCCACAATTTGTCGAAGACGGTATCCATAACTTCTTCAACAACATCGGCGATGTCGGCAACCTGGCGAACAACGTGCTGCAAGCCAAGCCTGAAGCGGCCGGTGTCGACACTGCGCGCCTGATCGTCAACACCACGTTCGGGCTGCTGGGTTTCATTGACGTGGGTACCCGCATGGGCCTGCAACGCAACGATGAAGATTTTGGCCAGACACTGGGCTACTGGGGTGTGCCGAGCGGCCCGTTCGTGGTGATTCCGCTGCTGGGTCCAAGCACCGTGCGTGATGCCTTCGCCAAATACCCGGACACCTACACGTCTCCGTACCGCTACATCGATCATGTGCCGACCCGTAACACGGCGCTGGGCGTCAACCTCATCGATACGCGTGCCAGCCTGCTGTCTGCCGAGCGTATGGTCAGCGGTGATCGTTACACGTTCATCCGTAACGCTTACCTGCAGAACCGCGAGTTCAAGGTCAAGGACGGAAAGGTCGAAGACGATTTTTAATCGACACTTTACCTCTGCGTGAATCAATAAAGGCGACCCTGGGTCGCCTTTATTATTTTTTGAAAGTGTGAAGTAATTCCGCCTGCAGTCAGCGCATCGAGACGATGGAAAGCCCCAGTTTCTGTCCGCCGCCTTCTTCGTCATTGACCCACACCACCTCGGTTTCGGCCTCAAGTCCCTTGAGCGCAGGATGATCAGAGTCGATGCTCACGCTAAGCTTGTCCCCGACCTGGAATGAGCGTGGTGCCTGGACCTGCATGCCTGAGCTGGAAAGGTCAATGCATACGGCGGGAATCACCTGGCCCGCGTGGATCAGGTTGACGTCTGCTTCGACGCGCATGCGGATGTAATCCCGCTTTTCCTCGTAGTTGCGATCATTTCCACTCATGTACAGTCCTTCGTTTTAGTTGCTGATTTGTGAGTTCTTATAACTCCGGGTGATTTGCGATGTAAAGAGCGCAAAGTGAGGATAGGAGCATGCTTGAAACACCCGTCGGATGGGAGTACCGTCTGCGCCTTGAAGGGCACCTCTGAGACACGCCACGCACATCCAGTTGTCGCGTGTTATTACGGAGAGGCTAGAAGCGAATCCAGTAAGCTGGTTCCGGAAACACCGGGCCGCCTACGCCAACCTGATCTGGCGCCGTTTGCCCCCATGCCAAAAACCAGTGCCAAGCTGCTGATTATCGATGACGACGACGTAGTGCGCGCGAGCCTTGCCGCCTACCTTGAAGACAGTGGCTTCAGCGTTCTGCAAGCGAGTAATGGCTTGCAGGGAATTCAGATGTTCGAGCAAGAGAACCCCGATCTGGTGGTCTGCGATCTACGCATGCCTCAGATGGGCGGTCTTGAGCTGATCCGTCAGGTCACCGCCATTGCTCCGCAGACGCCTGTCATCGTTGTATCCGGTGCGGGCGTTATGAGCGATGCGGTAGAGGCCTTGCGCCTCGGCGCTGCCGATTATCTGATCAAGCCCCTTGAAGATCTTGCCGTGCTGGAGCATTCAGTGCGTCGGGCGCTGGACAGGGCTCGTCTTCTCACTGAAAACCAGGTCTACCGCGAAAAGCTGGAAAAGGCCAATCGCGAACTCGAAGCCAGTCTTCACCTGTTGCAGGAAGATCAGGATGCCGGTCGGCAAGTGCAGATGAACATGTTGCCGATCACCCCGTGGTCGATTGACGAATTCAAGTTTGCGCATCAGATCATTCCGTCGTTGTACCTGTCCGGCGATTTTGTCGATTACTTCAGGGTCGACGAACGGCGTGTTGCCTTCTACCTGGCAGATGTTTCAGGTCACGGTGCGTCATCGGCATTCATCACGGTGCTGCTGAAGTTCATGACCACGCGGCTGCTGTTTGAGTCCAGGCGCGGCGGAACGCTGCCGGAATTCAAACCGTCTGATGTGCTGGGGCATATCAACCGCGGGCTTATCAGTTGCAAACTGGGCAAGCACGTTACGATGGTCGGCGGTGTTATTGATGAAGAGTCAGGTAAACTGACGTATGCCGTGGGTGGTCATCTGCCACTGCCGGTGTTGTATTCCGAAGGGCAGGCGCGGTATCTGGAAGGTCGCGGCCTTCCGGTCGGTTTGTTCAACGAAGCGACCTATCAGGATCACGAAATCGACCTGCCAGCATCCTTCAGTCTGACCATGTTGTCTGATGGCATACTGGATCTGTTGCCCGGTGATACACTCAAAGAGAAAGAAGCCGTCCTTCCCGAGTTGGTCAAGACGGCTGGCGGCAGCCTGGATGGCTTGCAGCGGGTTTTTGAATTGGCAACGCTAGGGGAGATGCCGGATGATATCGCCTTGTTAGTGTTAAGCAGGAATCTTGAATGAGTACCGGTAGAATCCAGTTCGCCGAGCAGGAAGGCACCTTCGTTCTCAAGTTCGTGGGTGAAGTGCGGTTGACGCTGTGTTCGGCCCTGGATGCGACTATCGAGCGTATCTTCACTGCGTTGAATTTCTCGGCGGTGGTCATCGATCTTACCGAGACGCGCAGCATTGACAGCACAACGCTTGGCTTGCTGGCCAAACTTTCGATCCTGTCGCGCCAGAAGGTCGGACTGTTGCCGACTCTCGTGACCACTCACGAGGACATCACGCGCCTGTTGCAGTCGATGGGCTTTGATCAGGTGTTCAACATCGTTGACCGGCCCCTGCCGCGGCCTGAGAGTCTGACTGACCTGCCTTCGCAGGATCAGTGCGAGGAAGTGGTCAAGGCCAAGGTGCTTGAGGCGCACAAGATCCTCATGGGCCTTAACGACTCGAATCGTGAAGCATTCCATGATCTGGTCAATGCACTGGAAGGTCAGCGCTAGGCACCATTGGCGTCTGTCCTTCTGACACTGAACGACAGGCAGCAAAAAGGGCGACACCCGTTAAGGTGTCGCCCTTTTTCGTTATCAGGCTTTTGCGGAGAGCAGCGCTTCCAGCTTTTCCTGATCGCGAGCGAACTGACGAATGCCTTCAGCCAGTTTTTCAGTGGCCATGGCATCTTCATTGGAGGCCCAGCGGAACTGGCTCTCGGTCAGGCTCTGGCGAGCCTCACCGGCATTGCCCGGTGCAAGCTTGCGTTCCAGCGTACCGGTATCTTCAGCCAGTTTCTTGAGCAGGTCGGTGCTGATGGTCAGGCGATCACAGCCCGCCAGCTGTTCGATCTGATTCAGATTGCGGAAGCTTGCCCCCATAACCACGGTTTTGAAATCGTTGGCCTTGTAGTAGTTATAGATGCGCGTCACAGACTGTACACCCGGATCCTCTGCGCCAACGTAGTCGATGCCTGAAGATTTCTTGTACCAGTCGTAGATACGGCCCACGAACGGCGAAATCAGGAACACGCCAGCCTCGGCACAGGCGATTGCCTGGGCGAAGGAGAACAGCAACGTCAGGTTGGTCTGAATACCGTCCTTCTCTAGCTTCTCAGCGGCACGGATACCTTCCCACGTGGCTGCCAGCTTGATCAGCACCCGATCACGTTTGATGCCGGCGGCATCGTAAAGGCCGATCAAGCGCTCGCTGCGCTCGATCAGGGCATTGGTGTCGAACGAGAGGCGTGCATCCACTTCAGTGGATACGCGGCCCGGAACCACCTTGAGAATTTCCTGACCGATGGCGACTGCAAAGCGGTCGCAGGCCAGGCCGATGTCACCCTTGGCACCGCTGAATGCGTCGGCGAGCATCTGAGCGTTGTTTACGTCGGATGCGGCCTTGAGCAGCAGCGAAGGGTTGGTGGTGGCGTCCTCTGGTTCGAGGCTTTTGATTGCGCCGAAGTCGCCTGTGTCAGCAACAACGGTAGTGAATTTCTTGAGTTGATCCAGCTTGGAAGTCATGAGCGTGCTCTGTCCTGTGCGGTTGGATGACATTACCCGAGCGCTGCCGACCACTCAAGGCCGCAGCGTTTCCTGCTGCCGATGATAGGCCCTGAGGGACGGCATTGTCGTGAATACCTTTGTCGAGACTGTTTTTGAGCCTCGCACGCACTGCTTGTTCCCTTGATGTGAATTTAACGGCTATCAGGTAGCTTGCAGCGTGCAAGAGTCAGAGCGACCACTTCAGCGAGACCATCAGGTTGCGCGGGTCACCGTAAACGCCGCTACCGGTCGCGAGAGGAATGCCCTGCCAGTATTTTTCGTCGAATACGTTGTTGAGGTTGACCCGCGCGTCCCAGTGCTCGTCGAAGCGGTAGCCTGCCATCAGTCCCACAACCGCATAGGCGTCCTGCTCGGAGTGACCGGTGCCGACCCGGTTGTACGTCTCGCTTTGCGCCAGAACGTCGGCACCCACGCGCCATTTGTTCAGGTTGCCGGGCAGGTGATAGGACGTTGCTGCCTTGAATAGGTGTTTCGGTTGATTGGGCGCAAACAGGTTGCCCTTGTCATTGGTCCGGTCTTTGACGTACTGGCTCAGCACCAGTGTGTAGGAGGCCGACGCTTGCCAGTCAGGTGTCAGCTGGCCGCTGATTTCTGCGTCGATCCCTCGGCTGCGCACTTCACCGGCTGCTTCGTAGCAGACGCGATTCTGCTGCTGGCAAGTGACTGGCGGATTGACGATGGCGTACGCGCGGTTTTCCTGGGTCATGTCGAAGACTGCCAGCGATGCGTTCAGACCACCGTCGAAGTATTCGCCTTTCAGGCCAATTTCGTAACTTTCGCCCGTCATCGGGTCCAATACGCCGCCTCCCACGTCCAGCTGGTTCTGCGGCTTGAAGATCTCGGTATAGCTTGCGTAGGCCGAGTAGGTATCGTTCAGGTCATAGACGATGCCGGCATAAGGCGTGACCTCACGAATGACTTTGTAGTCACCATTGCTGGCCGAACGATTCTGATAGTCGTACCAGCTTACCCGGCTGCCGACGATAACGTGCAATTGATCAATCGGGTTGAAACGTGCGGCGGCGTAGACGCCTTCCTCGGTGGCGGTGTTCTGATTGACGTAAGCGGTACGCGTGGCAGGGTCCGGTTTTGCAATGAGATTGGGGTTGAAGGTGTAGATATCGACCGGTGTGGAGCCGTAAAAGCCGCCTTTCTGATCAAACTTTTCTTCGCGCCGACTGACGCCGAGCATCAGCTCGTGCTGCCGGCCAAACAGCTGGAATGGACCGGACAGCGAACCATCCACACTGGTCTGCACGTCTGTGGTGTCGTACTCGCCAGCCGCCTGGCCGTAACCGGTGCCACTGGCGGTCAGGTAGTTGGAGTACATGTCGGATTCAGCCCATATTCTGGTCGCCGCAAGTTTGCTGCTCCAGCCGTTGTCGAAGCGATGAGTCAGGTCCGTGAAAACACTGACGTTTTCCCTGTCCCAATACGCCCAGTCGTTACTGAGGAAGGTGGAACGTGGCAGGTGAAGGTTTTCACCGTTAGGGCCGGATGGCAGGCTGCCCCAGTCCGACGTTGCATCATCGCGCTGCTTCGAGGCCCCGATGGTCCAGGTGGTCGACTCGTTAAGGTCGGCTTCCAGAACGCCATAGAACGTCTGACGCTCTTTATCGCGCTCATCGACAAAACTGTTGCCCGTTTCATAGGCTGCCACCACCCGGCCACGTAACGTACCGGAATCGTTGAGCCTGTTCGACGCGTCCACCTCGGTGCGGTAGCGGTCCCAGCTCCCGGCGCTGGTGGTCACGCTGACTTGCGGGGTAGCAGTAGGGCGCTTGCGAATCAGATTGAGTGTCGCCGAGGGGCTGCCTGCACCGGTCATCAGCCCCGTAGCGCCGCGTACCACTTCAACGCGGTCGTACAAGGCCAGGTCAGCACCGGAGATGGTGTCCAGTGTAAAGGTGCTGACGATGGTCGGCAGACCGTCATACATCAGGTTATCGATGGTAAAGCCGCGCGCCAGAAACTGCTGACGGTCCGAGCCGAATTTGCGCAGCGTCACGCCGGGTGCATATTTGACGACATCATTGAGGTCGTTCATGCCCTGATCTTCAATTCGCTGGCGAGTGATCACGCTTACCGACTGCGGCGTCTCGCGAATCGAAAGGGGCAACCCGGTCGCGCTGCTCATCGAGCCCGTGGTGTACGAACCGCTGCCTTCTGTGGTGGCCATTCCTGCAATGCCCGCCTGAGCGCTGATGTCCACGTTGCCCAGCGTCATCGAGCCACCGCTCGATGGCTGGAACACCCTCACAGCATTGCCCTGTACCTGCGTATCTAGGCCGCTGCCCAACAGTAGCTGATTCAATGCCTGAGCCGGTTCCAGGCTGCCGCTAATGGCTGGAGCCTGCTTGCTTGCAATCAATTTGTCATCCACTGATATCTGCATACCGCTCGCTTGGCTCAGCTGTGCGAGCGATCTGGAAAGCGCCTGTGCAGGCAGATCGAGTTGAACGGGACTGGCCAGAGCGGCGGCCGACAGACCGAGAGTCACAAGGCTGGCCAACGAAGGTAGAAGCGGACGAAGCATTGGGGTAATTCCTGCAGGAACTGGGACGTGGCGGGACACCTGGATGATGGTGTGCTGGCTGGCAGGTCGTGACAGACGGCAGCGGAGGGCGAGACTAACAAATTTTTCACATTTTATTAAATGCTAATCACTATCAGTTACATTCTTATACATATTTGTCTGATGAGACTCGCTTGTGGCGTCGAGCAGTGCATTGGGGTAAAGATGCTGTTCAACTCGCGATGATCTGAAGGAACCAGCATGCATTCACGACGTTTCCCCATCACTGCCGCAATCGGCTTTTCATTGTTTTCCATGGGCGTCATCGCCGCCGAGCTGCCATCTGATCTGTTACTGAAAAAAGCCCAGGCCGAACAACAGTCCTACCTCAAAACCGTCCGGCAACTCGTGGATATCGATACGGGCACTGGTCAGGCACCCGGACTGAAAACAGTCAGCGCGATGCTGGTGGAGCGTCTCAAGGCATTGGGTGCCGAAGTTTCCACCACGCCGGCAGACCCTTCTGCGGGTGACAACATCGTCGGCAGGTTCAAAGGTAATGGCAGCCGGTCCTTTCTGTTGATGGTCCACTACGACACAGTCTTCGGGCCGGGCACTGCCGCGAAACGCCCGTTCAGGCTCGACGGCGAACGCGCCTATGGCCCCGGTGTGGCAGATGCGAAGGGCGGTGTTGCGATGATTCTGCATTCGCTGCAACTGCTGCAGGACCAGAATTTCAAGGATTTCGGCACGCTCACCGTGCTTTTCAACCCGGACGAGGAGACCGGCTCCAGCGGGTCGAAGAAAGTCATAGCCGAACTCGCTCGCCAGCATGACTACGTGTTTTCCTATGAGCCGCCTGACAAAGACGCCGTGACTGTCGCCACCAATGGCATCAATGGCTTGCTCCTCGACGTCAAAGGCAAGTCGTCACACGCAGGCTCGGCCCCTGAAGCCGGGCGCAACGCGGCCATCGAGCTGGCGCACCAACTGCTGCAACTCAAGGACCTTGGCGATCCGGGCAAGGGTACGACCGTCAACTGGACGCTTGTCAAAGGCGGTGAGAAGCGCAACATCATCCCGTCCAGCGCTTCGGCCGAGGCGGACATGCGCTACTCCGATCTGAGCGAGAGCGACAGGGTGCTCGCTGACGGTCAGCGGATTGTGAAGAAAACCCTCGTTGATGGCACCGAAGTGACCTTGCGCATGGAGAAAGGCCGTCCGCCACTGGCCAGGAACCCTGGTTCCGAGCAACTGGCGAAAACCGCGCAGGCGCTCTATGAAAAAATAGGTCGCAGTATCGAGCCGATCGCCATGCGCTTCGGCACCGATGCGGGCTACGCCTACGTACCGGGCAGCGCAAAGCCTGCCGTGCTGGAAACCATGGGCGTTGTCGGGGCCGGCTTGCATGCGGACGATGAGTACATCGAACTGTCGAGCATCGCGCCCAGGCTTTACCTGACAGTGGCGCTGATTACCCGGTTGTCGCAAGACAAAGCGCCGTGACAGTACGCGAGCATTGACCGTGCATCGGGTTGAGTCCACACCATTTGTCGATGTGTCAGGTCGTGGAGATTGACCTGGCCCCTGATAAACGATTAACTGTATATGTATACAGTTAATCATAAAAGGCTCGTCCCATGAGTGTCACATTCCTTGGCCCTTTGTCGGCAGGGGGCATCAAGCTCCCTTTGCTATCCTTGTCATCCGTCGGTTCCAGGTCGCCAGTGGTCGAGAAGCATGTCTCTATCGCAGAGCTTTGTGAGGTCCGTGAGCCGCACGTTTATCTGGCCAGGGTCGAGGATGAAGGGATGCAGGGAGGCGGCATGCGCACCGGTGACATGCTGGTTGTCGACCGCAGTCAGTACGCCGAGCACGGTGACATCGTCGTCGCCTCACTCAACGCAAGGCAGATGTGTCGGCGTTTGCACATGCGTGGCGACGTCGTGATCCTCAAGTCCGAACACCCGGATTATCCACCACTGCATGTCACTGACCACGACGACCTGATCATTCTGGGTGTGGTGACCTACAGCCTGAAAAACCTTATTGAAGGGCGCACCGCCTCTTCAGCTCATCGATGATCGGGCTCATGGCCTTGCATTGCACGCTTCACCGTGATCTGCTGCCGACCCTATGGTTTTAACCCGGAAATTGAGCGAATGCAGGAACAACTTGACCAGTTACGGCTCCCCAAGGCTGTCCAGGGGGCTATCAGTGATCTGGTAAGAGCGCTCGAGGCAACCAGCACCCGCGCTGACCTGGAGGCCGAAGGGGCGTTGCAGATCGAATACATTCACAGTCTTGAGACAAGCAGAAAACTGCGTCCCGCCGATGCCGAGGCGCTCTACATCATTTTTGACGACGCAGTTCAGGCTCGTTTACAAGCGCTTTCCGATTAGCTCCGGGCCTCGATATTTTCCTGGTCTGCGTGAAATTCATTTAACAAATGTATCCGTCTTTTTGATCGGAATTGGTGTTTAACTCGCCCCACGAATCTGCAATTCGCGGCGTTCATTTTCGGGTTTTAATTGCTATGCGGTTATCGGGCTTCATCCTTGAGAACATCGAGCCTATTGTACTGGAGTGGACCGACTTCGCGCGCACCATGTCCACGCTCGGCGAGCCTCTGGATACCAAGGAGCTCAGAGATCACGCCGAGCAGATGCTTCGAGCCATTGCCACCGATTTGAGGACTGATCAGTCATCGCAGCAACAGGTCGAAAAATCTCAGGGCCAGGTCGTATCGCAAGAAGACAGCGCTGCGAAAAGCCATGCGATCACTCGTTTGATGTCAGGTTTCACCATTGATCAGGTGGTCTCGGAGTTTCGAGCGTTACGCGCGAGCGTGATAAAACAATGGATGATGCGCGCGACCTCGGACACCCAGCAGCAGATGGAGGACATGATCCGCTTCAACGAAGCAATAGATCAGGCTCTCGCGGAATCCATCTCCAGCTATACCGGTGCGGTTCAGGCCTCGCGCAATATCTTTCTGGGCATCCTCGGGCACGACTTGCGCACACCGTTAAGTGCCATATTGCTGGGTGCAGACGTGCTGTTGCGTACCAATGACCTGGGCGCGCGGCCGACCAAGGTGGCATCAAGGATCTACTCAAGCGTGAAACGAGCCAATCAGATCGTTGGCGATCTGCTCGACTTCACACGGTCACAGATCGGTCCCGGCATTCCGTTGAAAAAGACTCAGACAGACATCCAGGCCGTCTGTGCTCGCATCGTTGACGAATCGCGTACGGTCAATCCAGAGGCAGATATTCACCTGACCTCTAACGATCCGGTCATTGGCAATTTTGATGGTGATCGCCTGGAGCAGGTCTTCTCGAACCTCATTGGCAATGCCATACAACACGGCAACAGCCGCGACCCTGTCGAGGTAACGCTGGCAGCTTCTGACGGCACACTTCAGTTCACCGTGCACAACACAGGCAGTCCAATTCCCGAAGACGTGCTTCCTTTTATCTTCAACCCGATGGATCGCTACTCGCCCGAGAAAATGACTGACAACGGTCCCTACTCAAGCCTTGGGCTTGGCTTGTTCATCGTCGCCAAGATCGTCGATGCCCATGGCGGGCGTATTGAAGTGACGTCAAAAGCGGATCTGGGAACTACGTTTGCGGTGTTTATTCCGCTGAATGCGGAGTGAGCCCCCGACAGATGGAGTGCGCTTACCGTGTTAGTTACCAACTGTGCAGTTTTGCAAATCCAGGTGTTCTCCAAGCCAAATAAGTGTAACAACCTCACTCAACGAATACTCATGCGCTCCAAGCAGATAGTCTGTCCTGGCTGTGACGATAAAATAGGCATTAGGCGCATGGACTGCCTAACTGGCAGCACGCTTCCCTCACACCACGCATTGGGCATGACGAATAACTCAACGCGTTCATGTGGTTTTCTGAATGCTTGAGTAGTGTTCATGGCGACTCCCTGAGAGCGCAATGTGAGTACCATTTCACAATGGGCAGGATTAAAAAGTTGAAGGGAATTACAAAGGTTGAGCAGGCAAAAGGCAGCGCATATGAAATGCTTTTATTCACTTTGTCGTACGTGCGTCGGCTGATGAGAAGAATGGTTTCTGCCGACTTGTTTTTTGCTTCCTGTGCCACTGCCTTAATGGTAGCTGCCTTCCAAGTGCTTACTACTCCAGCGGCGCGTCTGTGCGTGAAGGCCCTTGTATGGACCCACGCTACGGCGATGCAAATGCGCCATTTTTTATTCGTCGTTTTTCAATGAGCGTCTTTCAGATGCCTATTCGTCGCGCTACTGAAGCTTTCGTGGCAAGCATGACTCAGTATTTCAAACGACTGCCCAATGTGATCGGGTTTTTATTGTCGATATTTTTTCCCGCAGCTGCCAAAAAATCATGAACTATGGAAAGCGCACCGCTAAACATTAACGTCATGATGATATAACCAATAACCTCGACGTGCTGGTTAGGCAAAAGTTGAACGGTGTTTTTAAACAAAACGACTGCGTAAAAGCCCATGAGTGCGCCCAGTCCTGTCCTCAGCATTGTCAAAAAGCTTGCGCCAACCTCTGCAAAAACCTTGTAGATGAATCGGAATCTTTCCACCGCAGCGTCTGACCTAAAACGCAGCGCAAATTTTAAAGCGCACACCAGTAAGTAGGGGATTAAAAGTGTGAAGTAATGCTTTATCAATACTTCGGGCGCCAAGAGCATAGAGAAGGCATCATCAATTTCTTTTTCCGTGCTTGAATACTCCAGAATGGGAATGGTCCCAAGCAGAAAACCCACGATGAGCTCTGTTGGGAGCTTTTTTACGTAGGCAATACTTTCAGTTTTTAAATTGTTGGTTCTTTTTCTCATGATTCTCCTGAATGGGCTTGTCAGCCTCAAATGTTTGTAATGGCTGAAGAGGTGCTGAGACGGCTGCCGCAGCGTTTGACCAATCCACTGTCCTCTCAGCTTACTCTTGCAAGTCCAACCATCGCCTCTGCTCTGTGCTCTAAGTGGAGCTCAGCGCCTCGTTCGTATTCTGTGAGGGCTTGCTTTGGCCCTTTGGCTAAAAAATACGTAACGCCGCTCATACACCTCCGGCGTCAGATCCAATCAGGTCAATATGTTGGTTTCGTGCATTTCTTGCCACTGCTCTGACGCGGCACCATTTGAACTACCGATAGGCTTACAGCTGTCATAGGCTACACCTGTAGCGCGTGTCGGCCTGTCAAAATGTAGCCCGGTCGCCGATCTGCATCAGCACGAAGGCCAGCGGTTACCGTTTGAGATATCGAGCAGAGTTTGACTTCTATCCCCACTGGGCCTTGACCTGAGCCACCTACTGCACTCCACAGCCTGCCTTCCTGTTAAACTGCCGCGCATTCCTGACAATCCGTATCTGCGCCGTGAGACCAGTGGTTTTACCGTTGCGTTTACGTGCTGTGATCGTACCCATCTCACATTGCTACATTTCCAGCGTCGGTTGCTACATTGTGGCAACCGCTTGCTGAAAATGTAGCAACCCGGGTAGGAGCGGCTGCATAAAAGATCAATTCACATGACAACTGAAAACCACGAAACCCCTGCAATCATTGGCCAATCAGCCACCACGCTGTCCCGTCGCTTCTCCGTCGCCCCCATGATGGACTGGACCGACCACCATTGCCGCTACTTCATGCGCAAGCTCTCAAAGCATGCTTTGCTCTACACCGAAATGGTCACCACCGGTGCCTTGCTGCACGGCGACCGCGAGCGATTCTTGCGTCATGACGAGACCGAGCACCCGCTGGCGTTGCAGTTGGGCGGTAGCACGGCGGCGGATCTGGCTGCCTGTTCCCGGCTGGCTGAAGAGGCGGGCTACGACGAGGTTAATCTGAACGTCGGTTGCCCGAGCGATCGGGTGCAGAACAACATGATCGGCGCGTGCCTGATGGCGCATCCTGAGTTAGTGGCGGATTGCGTGAAGGCGATGCGCGATGCGGTTGGTATTCCGGTTACGGTCAAGCACCGGATCGGCATTAACGGCCGTGACAGCTACGCCGAGTTGTGTGATTTCGTCGGCAAGGTTCATGAGGCCGGTTGCGAGAGTTTTACGGTTCACGCGCGCATCGCGATTCTGGAGGGCCTGTCGCCTAAGGAAAACCGCGATATTCCGCCGCTGCGTTATGACGTGGTCGCGCAACTGAAGTCTGACTTTCCTGACCTGGAGATTGTACTCAACGGCGGCATCAAGACGCTGGAGCAGTGCAGCGAGCATTTGCAGACCTTCGACGGCGTCATGCTGGGGCGTGAGGCTTATCACAACCCGTATCTGTTGGCGCAGGTGGATCAGCAGTTGTTCGACAGCACTGCGCCGGTTATCAGTCGTTACGATGCGTTGGAGTCGATGCGGCCCTATATTGCGGCGCATATTGCCAGCGGCGGCAATATGCACCATGTCACCCGGCACATGCTCGGGCTTGGTTTGGGGTTCCCCGGCGCACGGCGTTTCCGTCAGTTGCTGTCGGTTGATATACACAAGGCCGAAAATCCCATGCTGTTGCTTGATCAAGCAGCGGCGTTCCTCGAGGGGCATTGAGTTAATCTGACGAACTGAACGGGTGGCTTTGGCGGGCTGATCTATGCTCAGGTCTACCGCCCACCAGATCCACCCCCACCAGGTCACTCCCCACCATGTTGAATCGACGAAACTTTCTCGAGTTTTCTTCGATATCTGCTCTGTTGTTCGTATCAGGTATCCCTTCTTCCTCACAGGCTGACGAGCCGCTGAAAATGGGCGATAGCGAGCCCTTTTCGTTTGATCGTTTAGTGCAGCGCGCAAAAGAGGCCGCCTCACAGCCGTACATTGTGCCGTCAACTCTTTCGGCGGAGGTACTGGCGAAACTGGACTACGACGCTCACGGCAAGATTCGCTTCAAGCCGGAGTACGCATTGTTCGCGGAGGGACCGGGCCAGTTTCCGATCACTTTTTTCCACCCGGGGAAGTTTTTCCCCAAGCCGGTGCGGCTCTATGTTGTCGATAAGGGTGCTGCCAGGGAAATTCTCTACGATCAGGCGTATTTCGACATGCCCGAAGACAGCCCTGCGCGTCAGTTGACTCAGGGTGTTGGCTTTGCCGGGTTTCGCTTTCAGGAAAGTCGAACAGGCGATCAGAAAAAACTGGATTGGCGTAATAACGATTGGACGGCTTTTCTCGGCGCTGCCTACTTTCGTGCCATTGGCGAGCTGTATCAATATGGACTTTCCGCACGGGGTATTGCGCTGGATGTCGCCCAGCCCGAGCGTGCGGAAGAATTTCCCGACTTTACTCACTTCTGGTTTGAATCGCCGGACAGCAATACATCCGACTCGGTCGTTGTCTATGCACTGCTTTACGGGCCGAGTATCTGTGGGGCGTATCGCTTTGCCATACAGCGTGGCAAAGGGGTGGTGATGGAGGTCGAGGCCGCACTGTTCATGCGCGGCGAAGTGCAAAGGTTCGGCATCGCGCCGATCAGTTCGATGTACTGGTTCAGCGAACAGGCCAAGAAAACAGCTGCTGACTGGCGGCCCGAGGTGCATGACTCCGACGGACTGGCGATCTGGACCGGTGCAGGCGAGCGAATATGGCGACCGTTGAACAACCCGCCGAGAACCATGGCATCTGCGTTCAGTGACAATAACCCGCGAGGTTTCGGTCTGCTGCAGCGGGATCGGGAATTCAGCCATTACCTGGATGGCGTGCATTATGAACGGCGGCCGAGCCTGTGGATCGAGCCCTTGGGCGATTGGGGAAAAGGCGCCGTACAGTTGGTTGAAATTCCCACTGACGATGAGATCCACGACAATATCGTCGCCATGTGGGTGCCTGAAAAACCGGCAGGCCCCGGAACAGATTACCGGCTGCGTTATCGTCTGCACTGGCTGGCGGATGAGCCGTACCCCGGTGAGTTGGCACATTGCGTGGCGACGCGCTTCGGTAATGGTGGCCGGCCCGGACAGACGCGACCGCAAGGCGTGCGGAAATTTGTCGTCGAATTTCAGGGTCGCACTTTGGAAAAAGTGCCGTTCAATACGTTTCCGGAAGCGGTATTGTCCAGCTCAAGAGGGACTTTCTCCAATATTTTCACTGAGGCGGTGCCTGACGGTATGGCGGGGCATTGGCGGGCGCAATTCGACCTGACGGTAGAAGGTGCAGAACCGGTAGACATGCGTCTGTATCTGCGGCTGGGTGAGCAGACGTTAACCGAGAGCTGGCTGTACCAATACCATCCATCCTGACGGATGAAGCCCGATGCGGTCAGTGCTCTGGATGATAGTCCTGCGGCTCGGTGATTTTTTTGAGTACCAGATAACCCGTATTTTCAGACAGGTGAACGCGATAAAGCGGCCTGATCAGCACCGGGGGCTGAAGATGTTCACCGACTGGCGGTTCGGTATATTTATGGACATTGATGATGCCGGTTCTCGGCAGTGCTTCCGGCAGCGTCAGGTAATGAGTATTCAGTAGGTAACCCAGTACCGGTAAGACGTTTGAGGCCGACTGCGCCGCGGGCAACCAGTTTTGCAAATAGAACCCTCGCAAATGTATACGCTCCAGCGTTCTCGACTGTGATAGCGCGTCGATGTCGTAGGCAATGCTTCGTGCAACATGCTGGCCCAGCTCTTTTTGCGCGCTCAGAACATTCCCGTAGACAAACGAAAGCGAAAGCATGCCCGCCAGTGGCAGGACGATAAACAGTCTGGGTAACAGCGTTTCCGGCGGGCAGGAACGTTCGTAAAGATAGAGCGCTGCGACAATCAGTATCGAAAAACCGGTCAGGGTTCGGGCCTCCGGGATGAAGTCTTTGAGCATCAGGGTTGTACCCGATACAAGAAATATCAGCAGTGGGGCGGTGACCAGAAATATGAAAAACACGCCCACTCTGCGCCAGAGGGGCTCGGAATATTGCAGCAGGGCTGTCGCGATGGAAATGAGTTTCACAGTGGCAACAAGGGTGATAATCGTGGCGGTCATTTCAAGTAACTCACCGTGCACGAGCAGTGCTATTTGCTGAGCCAGAAACTGTATACGGTCATCTAACTCCTGTAGCGCACCCTGATTTATATTCAGCAGATGCGTGCGGCTGCCTTTGATGAACGGTATCGCCAGGCACGCATAAATCAGAAGCCCCATTGCCAGGATGATCAGTTGGCTCAGTAGTGAAGAGAACAAGGCGTTGAACGTCTTTCTCGCCTCGACGCTGCGAATAAACTCAATACAGTACAGGCCCACTAAAACATTGAGTGCCGGCTGATAGAGTGCAAGCGCTGCAGCCACCCATAAGGCCGCTTTCCAGCTGCTTTTCAACGGCTTGCAGTTCGAATGCAGCAGTGCCTCCACCGCCAGGCACAGGCTCAGTACCATCCCTGGACCGTCGTATTGGTAAGACAGGTTCTGCAGGAAGAAGGGGTTGTACAGAACAGGCAACACAATCAGGCAGTTCAGCGCGGTAGGGCGGCTAAAGTAATGATGCGCCAAGCGGGTCAGGGATACCGCCAGCAGGCCAGTGGTCAGCAATAACGGCAGCGGGAACAGATTGATCGCGCCTGACGAAAAACCGAGCACCATATAAAGCAGGTCTACGCCGGGGCGGCCTTGTTCTGTCCAGCGACCCTGTGCAAGTTGCGACCTCCAGTAGTCATCGGCGTAAGTCTGGTCGGCCATGAGAAACGGAACTATGTACAGCAGGCTTGCCCCGAGCAGTAGCCAATATGAGTGTTGCCAGGAAAGTGCTTGACTCAGCCATCTGATAGGGGGCATGGGAAGTGTCGCTGCGGAAAGTGGGTTACGGTTCCCAGATATAAGTATCGGGGGTTGTAATTTTTTTCATGACGATGCAGCCGGTCTGCTGATGAACCTTAATGCTGTAGAACGTGCGATCAACTATCGGTGCACTGGACGTCAGGTCCTGCGCAGTGCATGGCGATGTCAGCCATTCACCGCGAGTGATACCAACGCGTTGCAGTCTTGCAGGTGTCGCGCGCTCGTCGACATTCATGATGTATTTGATCGCAGGAAGTTTTTCGAAGGTTCCGCTGGCCGCTGGCAGCCAGTTTTGAAGTGGCTGACTGTCGAAGTGAAAAGTGTCTATATTTTGCAGATCAGGCAGGGTGTCGATGTCGTAGGCAAGGCTGAAAAGTACATAAGTGCCGAGCTCTTTCTGCAGGATCAGCACTCTGGCGTAGGCATAGGAAAAGGACAGCATGCAAACGACCGGCAGGATCAGCACCAGACGCACTGCATCATGCTGTTTCCAGGCATGCGTGTTGATCAGGAAAAAAAGCGCGATCAGCAGTGTCGAGAATCCCGTCAATGTTCCGGCCCGGCCGGCGAAATCATTTGCCAACAAGGCTGTTCCGGGAATCAGCAGCAAGAGTGCAACAGGCAGGCTCAGGTAAAAGAGGACAGCGACTGCCTTGCGGGCAACGCCGTTCGGTCGCCTGAATGCATTGAGTACGTGGCTGACGTAACCAGGTAGCGCAACCAGTAAAAGCGCGATAGCCAGCCAGGTGGTGCCTGTGTTGAACAAAAATCCCACGTTCTGGTGGAGCAGGGCCAGCCGCCTGATTATTTCCGCAAGCCAATGACTGTCCATTGTCAGCAAGTCGTATGCGCCGACCGTCGCGTAAAGGCACAATCCGCACAACAACTGCGTCAGCCTGATCATCAGCAGCCTGCCAATGAAACCCGGAATGCGCTGCTGTATCAGCGCTCTCATGCATTCAACGCAACAGAGGCCGAGGAAAACATTGAGGCTTGTTGTACTGGACGCCAGTGCGCAGGCGATCATCAGGCCTGGAATGACCAGTTTTCTGACCATTGAGGGGGAGTCATAAACAATTGCGAAAACGATCAAAGCGATGCCCAGCGCAATGATCGGGCCGTCGTAGTGGCTAGAAAGGCTCTGCAGGAGGAACGGGTTGTACCAAAGCGGCAGTACCACCAGACAGTCAATCACTGTGGGCGTCGCAAAGCAGTCACGCACCCACTTGAACATGGCCCACGAAATCAGCGCTGTAGCGATTAACAGTGGCAGTGGGAAGAGTTCGGGTGCGCCGCTTGTAAAGGTCAGCGCGCGATAGGCGAGGGTGGCAAGTGGATATCCTTGCTCTGCCCATTGCCCCTGAGCATTGCTTGAGATCCGGTCATCTTCGGCAGAGGGCGCATTGGCGAGCAGTAACGGCAGAATATAGAAAACGTTGGCAGCCAGGATGAATAGCAGCGTGGCCTGTTTCGAGAGGCGTTTGTTCCAATGGGCAGTCATTGACTGATCGTTCCATGAGACCGATACCGCCACTGCCGGTCGTTGCTGGCACTACTGCACTCACTCTAGAAGAATAAATGCCTTCGTCAAATCAAATCATCCTCCAGCCCATCGTGTGTTGCGGTCGCAGAGGTGTAGGCCAGCACACATTGCCCTGAATCAACAAGCTGCCGTTCAGCAGTGGTTGCCTGCCAGTCAACGGATTATATTGATCGCATACCCCCTCAAGGAAAGCGCACATGCACAAAGTTTTGGTTCCCTTCGACGGCTCCGAGCACGCCATGCGTGCCTTGGGCTATGTCATCGAATTGTCTGGCGACCTCACCAAATCGCTTGAGGTGCATATCCTCAATGTGCAGGCCAGCCCCATTGATTACAGCCTTTATCTGGCCCCCGACATGATTGAGGGTGTGAAGGCCGGGCTGACCAATGAAGGCAAGCGGGTGCTCGATGATGCGATTGCGCTGCTGACCGCAGCGGGCGTGCCGTTCCAGGCCCATGTCGAGCTGGGCAACGTCGCCGAGCAGGTAGAAGCCGAGGTTCAGCGATTGGGATGTGATGCTGTGGTCATGGGCACCCGCGGGCTAGGCAACTTTGGCGGCCTGCTACTGGGCTCGGTAGCCACGCGGGTGATCCATGAAGTGTCGGTGCCGGTGACACTCATCAAATAAAGACGCCTCACTACTGCGTCAGCGTCCTTGGCTGGCGCAACAGCTCGATGTTTTCCGGCGGCACCAGCTTGCGCAGCGATTTATACAGAGCGCGGGTTTCCAGCAGGTTCCAGATACGCAGCATGGTTTCCAGCGCATCCAGCGGCTTGCTGATGAAATCCCGTGCGCCCAGCGCCAGTGCGCGTAGTCGGGTATCGCGTGTCGCGTCGGCGGTCAGTACCATGATCGGCAGATAGTCATTGGCCGAAATGCGCCGGTTGAGCTGTTCCAGAACCGCAAAACCATCGAATTCGGGCATGTGTAGATCAAGCACCACCAGGTCCGGCTCAAAGCTGTTGAACAGGTCCAGCGTGCGCAACGGCTCGGTGCTGCTCAGCACATTGGTCAGGCCCTCGCGGGCAAGCAGTTGTTCCATCAGATCAAGGTTGGGCCGCTGGTCGTCAATGATCAGAATGCGAAAATCTCCGGTCATGTTGGCTCCGGTAAATACTGGTCCAGGAGGGCAAGAAACACCGGCACCTGAATGGGTTTGGTCAGGATGGCCGTTGCACCGGCCTGTTTCAGTTCGCAACTGGCTTTATCACGGGTGTCAGCTGTAATCATCAGGACGGGGGTATTGGCCGTAGCCGGCAAGCGCCGCAGACGATGCAGCACCTCAAGGCCTTTGATGTCCGGCAGGTTCAGGTCCAGCAGAATCAGCTGCGGCGCATGCTGGCGGGCCAGATCCAGCCCCAGCTGACCCTGCATGCTCGACAGCAACTGGATACCGGGCCTGCGCTGCATCAGCGTCTCGATCAAGGCCATGCTCGACAGGTTGTCTTCGATGCACAGCAGCTTGCCGTGATAAGCCGGGCGAGCAGGCAGGCGGGCGACAGGGGCGGCGTCAGCAGGCATGCCAGTCTGTGGCAGGGGAGCTGTGGGGGCGTGCACCAGAACAAGTGGCAGCTCGAGTATGAAGCGGCAGCCTTCAGCCGGTGTGTTCTGCACTGACAGGGTACCGTGCATCATTTCCAGCATGCTTTTGCTCAGCGCCAGCCCCAGCCCGGTGCCCTCGACGCTCGGGTTGGCATCCAGTCGTTCGAACGGTTTGAACAACTGCCCGATACGCTCTGGCGCAATTCCGTAGCCGGTATCGATTACGCTCACGGTAACGCGCTCGTCCGACTGCTCGACTTCAATCCGCACCTGACCTTCGGGACGGTTGTATTTGATGGCGTTGGACAGCAGGTTGAGCAACACCTGAATCAAGCGCTGGCGGTCCGCGACCACGCCAAGCTTGTCAGGCAATTGCGGCAACGCTTTCAATTCGATGTTGGCATCAGCCGCCATCGGCGAGACCAGCACCAGCGCTTCTTCAAGTACGCTCGACAGTGATACCGGTTCCAGGCTCAGGGACACATGCCCGGCTTCGATTCTGGCGATGTCGAGCACTTCATTGATCAGTTTCAGCAGGTGCTGGCCGGCTCTCAGGATATGGCCGATTTGCGGTCGCTGGCTTGCAGGCGAGTCCATGTCCAGCAACTGGGCAAAGCCCAGAATCGAGTTCAGGGGCGTGCGCAACTCGTGGCTCATGCGCGAGAGAAACTCGCTTTTCGCCCGGCTGGCCCGCTCGGCTTCCTCGCGGGCCGTACCCAGGGCTATTTCGGCGACACGACGATCACTGATGTCACGGGTGATCTTGGAAAAGCCGCGCAGTTCATCATTGCCATCGTATTGGGCGGTAATCACCACGCTGGCCCAAAAACGGCTGCCGTCCTTGCGTCTGCGCCAGCTTTCTTCTGTGTAGCGGCCGTTGACCGTTGCTTCACGCAATGCCATGTCAGGGTGTTGCGGACATTCCTCCGGCAGGTAGAAAACAGAGAAGTGCTTACCGATGATCTCTTGCTCTGTGTAGCCCTTGATGCGCTCGGCACCTGCGTTCCAGGTGGTGACATAGCCGTTGCGGTCCAGCGCAAAGATGCCGTAGTCCTTCACGCCTTCGATGATCAGCCGCAAACGTTCTTCATTGTCGCGCAGCGCGCGTTCGCGTTCGGCCAGCAATTGGCCGGCTTCGACCAGTCGGGTGCCGAGCTGGCCGATTTCGTCCTTTTCCGGGGGTTGGGGCAGCAACGGGTGCCCGAGCGCCAGCCGCTGAGCATTGCGTTGCACCTGATGCACCCTCGCGACGATGCCTTTGGACAGCATCAGCACGGCAAGAATGGCTCCGAATATTCCGCAGGCGGCTGCCAGCAGGGTCGAGCGCAGCAGGCGTTCGCGGGTAGCGGCCGCCGCTTCGGTGCGTTCGGCGAGCAAGGCGTCTTCGCGCTCGCGCATGATGCCGATCCGCTCGCGCAGCTGGTCGAGCACGTACTTGTTTTCGACCAGAATGCGGGCAACGGTTTGTTGATCTTCCATGCTCATCGAGCGCAGTTTTTCCAGGCCGTCGACCTTGGTGTTGATCAGCGGCTCGATGGCTTTGAGGTGTTCGCGCATCTGCTCATCGCGCACATTGTCGTTGAGTCGCGCCAATGCCGCACCGATCAGCGGCTGCGCGTTGATGTAGCCAGGCAGGAAGTCTTCCTGATGAGTCAGCAGGTAGCCGCGTACGCTGGCCGCACCTTCTGCGATCTGGGTGTGCAGTGTCTGGATGTCGCCTTGCACCAGCAGCACACGGCGTACATCCTCCTCTGCCTGAGCGGTCTGGCGTTCAGCGATATAGATGAGCACCAGCGAGAACATGAGAATCGCCAGCGGCAAAGAAATGGCCACCAGCGCCTTGCCGCGTAACGGAAGGTCTTCCCAGCGACTGCTTCCGGTTGTCGTCATCGCCACTCGCTCGTCGACTGGCTCACCAGGCCCAGCGCCACGCCACGCACGGCGGCCTGAGTACGGTCCGAGGCACCCAGTTTGCCGATGACCTTTTCCACGTGTGCCTTGGCGGTGCCGGTAGTAATGCCGAGTTTTTCGCCGATTTCACGATTGCTGAAGCCGCCCGCCACCAGTCCCAGTACCTGACGTTCGCGAGGTGTGAGGGATTCCGGCAGGGCTGCGCCACTGGTGTTGCGCTCGGTCATGCGCCGTAGCAGGCGCGCACTGACGGTGCTGTTCAAGGCTTCTTCGCCACGGGCCACACGTTGCAGACCGGCGATTACTTCGTCGCGGCTGGCGTCCTTGAGCAGATAGCCCACCGCCCCCGCGCTGATCGCGGCTTCCAGATGATCAGTGCTGTCGTCCATGGTGAAAATCACCACTTTCAGGTCCGGCATACGCTGCTGGAGAATTCGCGCAGCGCCCAGTCCGTTGAGCACTGGCATGCGAATGTCGAGAATTGCGATGTCCGGTTGAAGTTCCTGGCACAGGTCGATGGCTTGCTGGCCGTCTGCGGCCTGGCCGACCACTTCGAATTCCGGATGCCCCGCCAGCAGCGAGACGAACCCGGTGCGGGTTACTTCATGATCGTCCGCCAAAACCAGTCGCACAGTGTCAGTCATGTTGTTGCCTTGTCTGCGGTAAAAGGGACGATGGCGCGCAGCCGGGTGCCGCGCTCAAGGCGGCTGAAGCAGGTCAGGCGGCCGCCCAGAAGGCTGGCGCGTTCCTGCATGGCCACCAGGCCCAGCTTTTGAACGCTACTGCCGTTACGCGGCTTTTCGGTGATGAAACCCCGGCCGTTGTCTTCCAGGCTTAGTGAAACATTGTCGTTACTCAGTTCCAGCGCCAATTCTACGCGGCTGGCACCGGCGTGTTTGAAGACATTGTTGATGCCTTCCTGAGCGATGCGGAATAACGCAATTTCCAGGTGGCTGGGCAAGCGTGCCTGGGAACGCGACGTCCACTGCACGGCGATGCCCGCTTCACGCAGCCGGTCGGCTTCCTTGTCGACTGCCTGCAACAGCCCGAAATCATCCAGCACGCTTGGTCGCAGACCGCTGATCAACTGCCGACCTTCACCGACGCAGTGCTGCGCCAGCTTGAGAATGGCTTGCAGGTCGGCATCCAGCGGTTCAGGCAGTTTCGGACAGCGACCGGCAAAACCCTGCAGTCGCTGGTGCAGACCGGCGAGTGTCTGGGCCAGCCCGTCGTGCAGGTCGTAGGCCATGCGTTTGCGTTCGTCTTCCTGAGCGGTGAACAACTGGCGGACCAGTTCGGACATGGTGCGCTCTCTGACGACCAGCGCTTCAAGCAGCCGATTGTTTTCCAGATGTGCCGCCAGCAACGTTGCCAGCAGTTGCAGGGACTCGATGTCCTCATTGTCCGGGGCATTGATGCCTACGCTGTTGGCCAGCATCAAGGTGCCGAAACAGCCTTCGTCGGCACCACGCAACGGCAATAACAGCACACAAGGCAAGTCGGGACCGCTGCGCTCCAGCCATTGGGGGCCGATGGCCAGCGGGTCGGCAACTGTTTCAAGGGTACTCAGGCGGTCGGCATTGCCATGGCTGGCGGTGGTCTGCACATTGTTGTCGGTGCCCCATTCCAGCAGCAGGCCATGGTCCATGGCGACGAATGCGCAGGCGCGCTGCAGCACTCGCTGGCGCATGGCCTCGGGAGGTAATTGGGTCAGCTCCTGACCGGTATCCACTAACAGACGCAGGCGAGCAGCGCGGCTTTGCGACTGGCGATACTGATTGCGGATTGCCAGCGCGCTTGCCGGGTCATGGGGGGGGCTTTGCATGGGGAGCTCCAGCGAGGGTGGATGCCCGCGCGGGCATAACGGAAGTGACGCTATTAGAACTTTATCAGGAGATAAAGCCTATCTGCCGATTGGCATACACAGTTAACCCCGGTTGGCCGATGGCGCGCAGTGGCGGGGAGGGCAAAGTGGCACTCACTGAATCCCTGAACAGATACCCCGTAGGAGAGTAGCGATGAAAACTAAATTGACCGCCCTGGCCCTGTTGCTGGCTGTGAGTGCACCGATGGTTCAGGCTGCTGCCGAGCCGTCCGGCTACACCTACCGCATGGTGGCCGAGACGCCAAGCAATGTGAATGACAAGGAAATCGCCGGTCTGTTTGACCGTTGGAACAAGGCCCTGCAGACCGGTAACTCGAAGACAGTCGCCTCGTTATATGCGCAGGACGCAGTCTTGCAGCCTACGGTCTCCAACAAGGTACGTGCTACTCCGGCAGAGATCACAGACTACTTCGATCACTTCCTGGCGCTTAAACCGGTTGGCGAGATCAACTACCGTGAGATTCGTCGTCTGGGGCCTGATGCCGCTGCGGACAACGGTGTCTACACCTTCACTCTGACGGCTGCAGACGGCAAGAAAACCAAGGTACAGGCGCGTTATTCGTTCCTTTACCACCGCATCGGCAACGAGTGGAAGATTCTCAACCACCACTCTTCGGCCATGCCGGAAGTACAGCCTGAATATCAGGTCAGCCGCTGATCGACTGTCTATTCAAGGTAGAAACAAAAAATCCGGAGCCAGTGCTCCGGATTTTTTTTTGTCTTTCTGAATTATCACGCTTCAGCGTTGGCACCGTTGACCTTGCGACAATGAACAAGCGCATCGCGGATCATGAAGTTGACCAGCGTCGGCGACACGCCCAGTTCCTTGGCGATGTCCTTTTGTGGCACGCCGTGCAGACGGTACATCTCGAACGCGTATCGGGTGCGGGGCGGCAGTTCGGTCAGGGCGTCGGCAATTTTCTCCAGGCTGGAGAAGTTGATGTGCGAGGTTTCCGGCGATGCACCCTGAATGACCACATTCAGCCCCTCGGCCTCGGGGCCGGTGTATTTCTGTTCCAGCGCCTGTTTGCGGTAATGATCGATGGCCAGATTGCGCACGATCTGAAACAGGTAACTGAGCTGGGCCTTGAAAGTCAGCGTGGCTTGAGGTGCCGAGCGCAGTCTGAAAAAGGCGTCCTGCACTACGTCCTCGGCCCGGGACCGGCAACCCACGATGCGCGCCGCGATTTTGACCAGCAGCAAGTAGTTGTCGACGAATGCCTGGAGTAATGGTGAGTCGCACTTACTTGTGATTACGTGTTCCGTCATGGAATTCACCTTGCTGCTTGAACAATTGAGGGGGAGGGCTGCAGGAGGGGCAGCGCCGTCACATGGGGCAACAAATTAGCCTTAATGATAATTATTGTCAAATGCGAAAGCCAATCAGCGCACTTTAACAGTGCGGCCTCGTCAGGTGCGCTCTCGCGACGCGCATCTCCACTAATTATTTGCAGACGCCATCCGTTCTCATTGGTGACAGGCCCGACCACGGTTGCGGCCAGGGAATACCTCAGGAGAACCCCATGCGCTTCGATCACGCGCAACGCCGCTTTCACATCCGCGCCAACAGACGGACGGTTCAGATATGAGTACGTCCGTGAGCCTGACGCTGTTCTGCCTGCCTTTTTCCGGCGCCAGCGCGATGTTCTACAGCCCCTGGCGGCGCAAATTGCCGGAGTGGCTGAATGTACGGCCTCTGGAGCTTCCCGGTCGCGGCATGCGTATGGACGAGGCGTTGCAGACCGATATCGTGCAACTGGCCAACCGTCTGGCCGACGAAATCAGCGCCGAGCTGGACAAGCCCTATGCGTTGTTTGGCCACAGTCTGGGCGGGCTGCTGGCCTTTGAGCTGGCGCACGCCTTGCGCGAGCGCGGTCTGCCCGCACCGCTGGCGCTGTTCGCATCAGCGACTGCTGGTCCGGTGCGCCGCGATGTCAGCGAATACGTCGCCGCCAAGACCGATGCGCAACTGATCGATCGGCTGCGCACGCTCAAGGGCACCAGCGAAAACGTCATCGCCAATCAGGAGCTCATGCAGTTGATGCTGCCGATCCTGCGCGCCGATTTTCTGCTCTGCGGCAGCTTTGTGTATGGCGTGCGCGAGCCACTCAGCGTGCCGATCCATGTATTTGGCGGCAAGCAGGACAGCATCAGCGTCGAGGAACTGCTCGACTGGCAGGAAGAGACCCGCACCGGATTCTCTTTGGACATGTTCGAGGGCCATCACTTTTATCTGGTCGACGAGCAAACACAGCTGCTCCGTCTGCTGCGGCGCTATTGCGAACAGCACCTGGCCCGCTGGCGCAACAGCACCTCACGGCAAATGAACCGGGCCGCCGGTTGACCCTGTTTGCCTCGCGCGCGGCCTCTCTGCAGGGCGCGTGTCTTTTTTTGAAATTCAGATCTTATCTGGCACGCCGAATCTAGCAGGAACTCCATCATGGATGCGTTTGAACTCCCCGACACTCTGGCCCAGGCTCTTCAGCGTCGCGCCTTGCACACGCCGGATCGGCTGGCGCTGCGTTTCCTCACCGACGAGAAAGACCAGGGACTGGTGTTGACCTACCGTGACCTGGACCTGCGCGCGCGGACCATCGCTGCTGCGCTGCAACGTCAAGCCGTGCCGGGTGATCGGGCAATTCTGCTGTTTCACAGTGGGCCGGACTATGTCGCTGCGTTTTTCGGCTGCCTGTACGCCGGGGTCATTGCGGTGCCGGCTTACCCGCCGGAATCCAATCGTCGTCATCATCAGGAACGGCTGCTGTCGATCATCGCCGATGCCGAGCCACGGCTGGTACTGACCGGTTCCGACCTGCAGCCCGCCTTGCTGCAGATGGATGAGCTGGCTGCTGCCGATGCCCCGCAACTGCTCTGCGTCGATACGCTGGACAGTGCGTCTGCCGACAATTGGCAGGGGCCACAATTGCAGGCCGACGACATCGCTTTCCTGCAATACACCTCGGGCTCGACCGCCTTGCCCAAGGGCGTGCAGGTCAGCCATGGCAACCTGGTTGCCAACGAACTGTTGATTCGTCATGGCTTTGGCATCGACGTCAATCCGGACGACGTGATCGTCAGCTGGCTGCCGCTGTACCACGACATGGGCCTGATCGGCGGCTTGTTGCAGCCGATTTTCAGTGGCGTTCCGTGCATCCTTATGGCCCCCGCTTACTTCCTCACGCGGCCATTGCGCTGGCTGGAAGCTATCAGCGAATACGGCGGCACCATCAGCGGCGGGCCCGACTTTGCCTACCAGCTGTGCAGCGCGCGGGTCAGTGATTCGGCGCTGGAGCGGCTCGACCTGAGTCGCTGGCGCGTGGCGTATTCCGGCTCCGAGCCTATCCGCGAAGACAGCCTGAATGCGTTTGCCGATAAGTTCGCCAGTTGCGGCTTCACGCCTGACAGCTTCATGGCCTCCTATGGGCTGGCCGAAGCCACGCTATATGTAGCGGGTGGCAAACGCGGCAAAGGCATTCCTTCGCTGCGTTTGAATGCGCAGGCGCTGGCGCGCAATGTGGCAGAGTTGGGCGACGGTCAGCCAGTCATGAGCTGCGGCACCGGCCAGCCGGGGCATGGCGTATTGATTGCCGACCCCGCCACACTGCAAGTACTGGACGAAAACCGTATCGGCGAAGTGTGGGCCAGCGGGCCGAGCATCGCCCACGGTTACTGGCGCAACCCTGAAGCCACCGCCAAGGCGTTCGTCCAGCATGACGGCCAGACCTGGCTGCGTACCGGCGACCTGGGCTTTCAGCGGCATGGCGAGTTGTACATCACCGGTCGTTTGAAAGACATGCTGATCGTCCGTGGCCACAACCTGTACCCGCAGGACATCGAGAAAGTCGTCGAGCGCGAGGTCGATGTGGTGCGCAAAGGCCGTATTGCGGCATTTGCGGTCAATCAGGACGGTAGCGAAGGCATTGGGATCGCTGCCGAAGTGAGCCGCAGCGTGCAGAAAATACTGTCCGCCGAGGCGCTGATCAAGATCATTCGCCAAGCCGTTGCCGAGGCGTTTCAGGAGGCGCCGAGCGTTGTGGTGCTGCTCAATCCGGGCGCTCTGCCCAAAACCTCCAGCGGCAAGTTGCAGCGCTCGGCCTGCCGCACGCGTCTGGCCGATGGCAGCCTGGACAGCTACGCGGTGTTTCCCGCGAACGATACGACGCTTCAAAACCGGACCCTGAGCACAGGATCGGACCTGCAAGCGCAGATCGCCAGCGTCTGGTGCGAGCATTTGCAGTGTGAGCAGGTCAGCGCCGACGATCATTTCTTTCTGCTGGGCGGCAACTCCATCGTCGCCACCCAAGTGGTGGCAAGGTTGCGTGAAACACTGGGCATCGACCTGAACCTGCGCCTGCTGTTCGAAGCGCCGACGCTGGCCGCCTTTGCGGCGCAGATCGAAGCGCTTCAAATCGCCGCATCGCAAGGCGACAGCCAGACGCAGAACGCTATCGTCCGCCTGCCGGGCAACGAGCATCTGCCACAATCGCTGGCACAGAACCGCCTGTGGTTCCTTTGGCAACTTGACCCGCAAAGCAGCGCCTACAACATTCCCGGTGGTCTGTACCTGCGTGGCGAACTGGACACCACGGCGTTGCGTACCAGCTTCCAGCGCCTGATCGAGCGCCATGAATCGCTGCGCACGCGCTTCTATGAGCATGACGGTGTCGCCCTGCAGCGCATCGACGCGCCCGGTGAGTTCCATTTCGACACTCTGGATATCAGCGACCTGCCGAGCGACGAACGCCAGACGCGTGCGCTGGCGATCCGCGAAGAGCAGGCGCGTCTGCCATTCGATCTGCAAAACGGCCCGTTGCTGCGCGTTACGCTGCTGCGACTGGACGAGGAAGAGCATCAGTTGCTGGTCACGCTGCACCACATCATTGCCGATGGCTGGTCGCTGAATGTGCTGATCGACGAATTCTCGCGGCTCTATGCGTCGGCTGTTCAGGGGCAGCCACTGGAACTGGCACCTCTGCCACTGCGTTACGCCGACTATGGCCAATGGCAGCGCGAATGGCTGGCAAACGGCGAGGCCGAGCGCCAGCTCGACTACTGGAAGCAGCAACTGGGCGATGAGCAGCCAACCCTGGAATTGAGCACTGATCGTCCGCGCTCGGCACATCAGCAGCACAGCGCTTCGCGTTACAGCCTGCGCCTGAGTGCCGAGCTGAGCGCCGCCGTACGCAACACCGCGCAAGCCTGGCAATCAACGTCGTTCATGCTCTTGCTGGCGGGCTTCCAGGCCTTGTTGCATCGCTACAGCGGGCAGACCGACATTCGCATCGGCGTGCCCGGTGCCAACCGTCCTCGTCATGAAACCCAGGGCCTGATCGGCTTCTTCATCAACACCCTGGTGCTGCGTGCGCAACTCGATCCGCGCCTGCCGTTTTCCACACTGCTGGCCCAGACCCGCCAGGCCGCGCTGGACGCTCAGGCGCATCAGGACGTGCCGTTCGAACAACTGGTCGAAGCGTTTCCGCAGGCCCGTGAACGCGGGCTGTTTCAAGTCATGTTCAACCACCAGCAACGCGACCTCGGCGCACTGCGTCGTCTGCCGGGGCTGCTCGCCGAAGAACTGCCGTGGCACAGCCGCGAGGCCAAGTTCGACCTGCAACTGCACAGCGAGGAAGACCGTAACGGTCGCCTCAACCTGTCCTTCGATTACGCCGACGAGCTGTTCGAGCGCGACACCATCGTGCGTCTGGCGCGGCACTACGTTCAGTTGCTGACCCAGGTCAGTCAGCAGGCGCAGGTTGCGCTGGGCGACGTGCAATTACTTGGCGCTGACGAGCTGGCCGAACAGGCGCAGTGGAGCGCTGCCGCCTGCACGCCTGCACACATCTGGCTGCCTGAAATGCTGGAGCGTCAGGCGCTGCAAACCCCGGAACGCATCGCGCTGGTGTGGGAGGGCGGCAGCCTCGATTTCGCCAGCCTGCATGCCCAGGCCAACCGTCTGGCGCATTACCTGCGCGACAAGGGCGTCGGCCCGGACGTCAAGGTGGCAATCGCCGCCGAGCGTTCGCCGCAACTGTTGATCGGTCTGTTGGCAATCCTCAAGGCCGGGGGCGCCTACGTGCCGCTGGACCCGGATTACCCGATTGAACGACTGGCCTACATGCTGCAAGACAGCGGCGTCGAGCTGCTGTTGACCCAGAGCCATCTGCTCGGCGACCTGCCGAGCGCAGACGGGGTCTGCACGGTTGCGATGGACATGCTGCACCTGGACAACTGGCCGGTCAGCGCGCCGGGCCTGCACCTGCACGGCGACAACCTGGCCTACGTGATTTACACCTCCGGCTCCACCGGTCAGCCCAAAGGCGTCGGCAACACCCACGCGGCACTGGCCGAGCGCCTGCAATGGATGCAGGACACTTATGGGCTGGATGAAAGCGACGTGCTGATGCAGAAGGCGCCGATCAGCTTTGACGTGTCGGTCTGGGAATGCTTCTGGCCGCTGATTACCGGTTGCCGACTGCTGCTGGCAGGCCCCGGCGAACACCGCGACCCGCATCGCATCGCGCAATTGGTCAACGAGCACAATGTGACCACGCTGCACTTTGTGCCGCCCCTGTTACAGCTGTTTGTCAACGAGCCGCTGGCGCAGCAATGCACCAGCCTGCGTCGCCTGTTCTCTGGCGGCGAAGCGTTGCCGAGCGAACTGCGCAACCGGGTGCTGGAGCATCTGCCGGGCGTACAACTGCACAACCGTTATGGCCCGACCGAAACTGCGATCAACGTCACCCATTGGCAATGTCAGGTTAGCGACGGCCTGCGTTCACCGATTGGTCGTCCGCTGGGTAACGTGCTGTGCCGGGTGCTGGACAGCGAGCTCAACCTGCTGCCGCGTGGGGTTGCCGGGGAACTGTGCATCGGTGGCATCGGCTTGGCGCGTGGCTACCTGAATCGTCCGGGCCTGACCGCCGAGCGCTTTATCGCCGATCCGCTGGGCCAGCCGGGTGAGCGCTTGTACCGCACCGGCGACCTGGTGCGCTGGGCCGCTGACGGTGCGCTGGAATACCTTGGGCGTCTGGATCAGCAGGTCAAACTGCGTGGCTTTCGCGTCGAACCGCAGGAGATCGAAGCCCGTCTGCTGGCCCAGCCGGGTGTTGGTCATGCTGCCGTGCTGGTGCGCGAAACCGCCGCCGGCCCGCAACTGATCGGTTACTACACTGCCGAAGCCGGGCAGGATGTTCAGGCCGAGCGCATCAAATCGGCGCTGGCTCTGGAACTGCCGGATTACATGGTCCCGGCGCAGCTGGTGCGCCTCGACAGCATGCCGCTGAGCCCGAGTGGCAAGCTGGATCGACGCGCCTTGCCCGAGCCTCAATGGCAGACTCGCGAGCATGTCGAGCCGCAAACCGACCTGCAAAAGCAGATCGCCGCTGTCTGGCGCCAGGTGCTGGGCGTGCCGCGCGTCGGCCTGCGCGACGACTTTTTCGAGCTGGGCGGGCACTCGTTGCTGGCCACGCAGATCATTTCCCGGGTGCGTCAGGTCTGCGATATCGATTTGCCGTTGCGTGCGCTGTTCGAAGCCAGCGAGCTGGGCGCGTTTGTCGAACAGGTTCAAACCATTCAGCTGTCGGGCGAGCGCAGCAGCCTGCAACCGATCGCCCGTGTCGACCGCAGTCAAGCGGTGCCGCTGTCTTATTCCCAACAGCGTATGTGGTTCCTCTGGCAGATGGAACCGGACAGCCCGGCGTACAACGTCGGCGGCATGGCACGCCTGAACGGCGTGCTCGATATCGAACGTTTCGAAGCCGCGCTGCAAGCCTTGATCCTGCGCCACGAAACCCTGCGCACCACCTTCCCGAGCGTCAACGGCGTAGCCTGCCAGAAGGTCAGCGAACAGACCGGCCTGCGCGTGCAATGGCAGGATTACTCGGCCCTGCCTGCCGAGCTTCGTCAGCAGCGCCTTCAGGCACTGGCCGACAGCGAGGCGCATCAGCCTTTTGATCTGGAGACCGGTCCGCTGCTGCGTGCCTGTCTGGTCAAGGCGGCTGATCTTGAGCATTACTTCGTTCTGACCCTGCACCACATCGTCACCGAAGGCTGGGCGATGGACATTTTCGCTCGCGAACTGGGCCTGCTCTACGAAGCATTTCTGCAAGGCAAGCCGTCGCCGCTGGAACCGCTGGCGGTGCAATATCTGGATTACAGTGTCTGGCAGCGTCAGTGGATGGAGGCGGGCGAGCGCCAGCGCCAGCTGGATTACTGGACCGCGCAGTTGGGTAACGAGCATCCGCTGCTGGAACTGCCCGCTGACCGGCCACGCCCAGCGGTACAAAGTCACCAGGGCGAACTGTACCGTTTCGACCTGAATCCCGAACTGGCCGCCAAAGTCTGCGCGTTCAACGCCCGCAATGGCTTGACCCTGTTCATGACCATGACCGCCACACTGGCGGTGCTGCTCTACCGTTACAGCGGCCAGAATGACCTGCGCATCGGTGCGCCGGTGGCCAACCGCATCCGTCCGGAAAGCGAAGGGCTGATCGGCGCGTTCCTCAACACCCAGGTGCTGCGCGTGCAGCTTGACGGGCAAATGAGCGTTGCGCAGCTGTTCGAACAGGTTCGTCACACCGTCATTGAAGGCCAGTCGCATCAGGACCTGCCGTTCGATCATCTGGTCGAAGCCCTGCAACCGCCACGCAGCGCGGCCTACAACCCGCTGTTCCAGGTGATGTGCAACGTGCAGCGCTGGGAATTCCAGCAAAGTCGCGAGCTGGCGGGCATGACCGTTGACTATCTGGTCAACGATGCGCGTGCCACCAAATTCGACCTCAACCTGGAGGTCACTGAGCTGGATCACCGCTTGGGTTGCTGCCTGACCTACAGCACCGATCTGTTCGACGAGCCGCGCATCGCGCAGATGGCCGGGCACTGGCTGAACCTGCTACAAGCACTGCTCGCCGACCCGCAACAGCGCCTGAGTGAACTGCCGCTGTTGCAGGACGCCGAACGTCAGCAACTGCTCGACAGCCTGGGCGTCGAAGCCGGCGAACAACGGCTTGATCAGTGCATTCACAGCCTGTTCGCCGAGCAGGCCCGGCTGCGCGCAGATGCGCCTGCGTTGACCTTTGCCGGGGAAACCCTGAGCTACGCCGAGCTGGACGCCCGCGCCAACCAACTGGCCGGAATGCTGCGCCAGCGCGGCGTCGGCCCGCAGGTTCGCGTCGGCCTGGCGCTGCCGCGCTCGCTGGACATGGTCGTCGGCCTGCTGGCGATCCTCAAGGCCGGTGGTGCCTACGTGCCACTGGACCCGGAATATCCGTTGGAACGCCTGCACTACATGATCGAAGACAGCGGCGTCGGCCTGCTGTTGAGCGACCGTGCGCTGTTTGCCGCGCTGGGCGAGCTGCCTGCCGGTGTGGCCCGCTGGTGCCTGGAAGACGATCAGCCGCTGCTGGCGTCTTTCTCAACCGATGAACTGCCGTTTATCAGCCTGCCGCAGCATCAGGCGTACCTGATTTACACCTCCGGCTCTACCGGCAAGCCCAAGGGGGTGGTGGTGTCCCACGGTGAAATCGCCATGCATTGTCAGGCGGTGATTCGTCGCTTCGACATGCAGCCCGATGACTGCGAACTGCATTTCTATTCGATCAACTTCGATGCCGCCACTGAGCGCCTGCTGGTGCCACTGCTCAGCGGTGCGCGCGTGGTATTGCGCGCCCAAGGCCAGTGGGACGCCGAAGAAATCTGCACGCTGATTCGCCAGCAGCAGGTCAATATTCTCGGCTTCACCCCCAGCTATGGCAGCCAGTTGGCGCAGTGGCTGGCCACTCAAGGCCAGACCTTGCCGGTGCGCATGTGCATCACCGGCGGTGAAGCGCTGACCGGTGAACACTTGCAGCGTATTCGCGCAGTCTTCCAGCCGGAACTGTTGTTCAACGCCTATGGCCCGACCGAAACCGTGGTCATGCCGTTGGCCAGCCTGGCCCCGCAGCAATTGGAAGAGGGCGAAGCCAGCGTACCGATCGGTCGTGTGGTCGGGGCGCGGGTTGCCTATATTCTCGACGCCGATCTGGCCCTGGTGCCACAGGGCGCGAGCGGCGAACTGTATATCGGCGGTGCCGGTCTGGCGCAGGGCTACCATCAGCGCCCCGGCATGAGCGCCGAGCGCTTCGTGGCCGACCCGTTTGCCAGCAACGGCGGGCGTCTGTATCGAACCGGCGACCTGGTGCGCCAGCGCGCCGATGGGCTGGTGGAATATCTGGGGCGTATCGACCATCAGGTGAAGATTCGTGGCTTCCGTATCGAACTGGGGGAAATCGAAACCCGTTTGCTGGAACACGAGGCCATCCGCGAAGCCGTGGTGCTGGCGTTGGACACGCCGTCGGGCAAGCAACTGGCGGGTTATCTGGTCAGTGATGTGGCCGGGCAGGGCGACGAGCAGCAGGCGCAATTGCGTGAATCGCTCAAGTCGCACCTCAAGGCGCAACTGCCGGATTACATGGTGCCAACTCACCTGATCCTGCTCGACAGCATGCCGCTGACCGCCAACGGCAAGCTCGACCGACGCGCATTGCCTGCACCGGACCCGGAACTCAATCGTCAGCATTACGTAGCCCCGGCCAGTGAACTGGAGCAACAGCTGGCAGCGATCTGGTGTGCGGTGCTGAATGTGGAGAAAGTCGGCCTCAACGACAACTTCTTCGAACTGGGCGGCGATTCGATCCTGTCGATTCAGGTGGTCAGCCGGGCGCGTCAGGTGGGTATTCATTTCAGCCCGCGTGATCTGTTCCAGCACCAGACCGTGCAGACCCTGGCCGCCGTGGCGACCGCCAGCGAACTGATTCAGGCCGAACAGGGCCTACTGCAAGGCGCATCCGTGCTGACGCCGATCCAGCACTGGTTCTTCGACACGCCGATCCCCGAGCGTCAGCACTGGAACCAGTCGCTGGTGCTGGAACCGATCAATGCACTCGACCCGCGTCTGCTGGAGCAGGCACTGCGGGCGCTGCTCGAACAGCATGACGCACTGCGCCTGAGCTTCACCGGGCAAAACGGCAAATGGCAGGCCGAGCACCGCGCCGTCACCGCCGAAACCCTGTTAATACAGGCGCAGGTCGCCGACATGGCCGAATGTGCCGCGCTGTACGCCGACACCCAGCGCAGCCTCGACCTGCAAAACGGCCCGCTGTTGCGCGCCTTGCTGGTCGATGGTCCGCAGGGTCAGCAACGTCTGCTGATGGTCATTCACCACCTGGTGGTCGATGGCGTTTCGTGGCGGGTGCTGCTCGACGATTTGCAAACTGCCTATCGACAGTTAAGCGAAGCAACGCCAGTGCGCTTTGCCGCCAAGACCAGTGCGTTCCGTGACTGGGCCGCACGTTTGCAGGCCTACGCGGGTAACGAATCGTTACGTGAAGAGCTGCACGTGTGGCAGCGTCAGCTTGGCGGTCCAGTGGCGCAGTTGCCGTGCCACAACCCGCAGGGCGGCCAGCAGAATCGTCATGCGCAAACCGTCAGCGTGCGGCTGGATGCCGAACGTACCCGACAACTGCTGCAACAGGCACCCAGCGCATACCGCACTCAGGTCAACGACCTGCTGCTGACGGCGTTGGCGCAAGTGGTCTGCCGCTGGAGCGGGCAACCATCGACGCTGGTCCAGCTGGAAGGGCACGGCCGCGAAACCCTGTTTGACGACATCGACCTGACCCGCACGGTCGGCTGGTTCACCAGCGCTTATCCGCTGCGCCTCACGCCAGCAGTGGCTGGCGATGCAGCGCCGGGGGAGTCGATCAAGGCGATCAAGGAGCAGCTGCGTCAGGTGCCGCACAAAGGCCTGGGCTATGGCGTGCTGCGCTATCTGGCCGACAGTGCCAGCAAAGCCGCCATGCAGGCGCTGCCGGTGGCACCGATCACCTTCAACTACCTCGGTCAGTTCGACCAGAGCTTCGCCAGCGATGCGTTGTTCCGTCCGCTGGAAGAGTCAGCGGGCGCGGCCCACGATCCGCATGCGCCGCTGCCCAACGAGCTGAGCATCGACAGCCAGGTGTATGGCGGCGAACTGCTGCTGCGCTGGACTTTCAGTGCCGAGCGTTATCAACCCGCCGCCATCGAAGCGCTGGCGCAGGATTACCTGGCCCGGTTGCAGGCGCTGATTGCCCATTGCCTGAGCGATGGCAGCGGTGGCCTGACGCCTTCGGACTTCCCGCTGGCCGATCTGGATCAGGCGCAACTCGACGCACTGCCGGTCGCTGCGACGCACATCGAGGACGTCTACCCGCTGACACCAATGCAGGAGGGCATGCTGCTGCACACCCTGCTGGAACCGGGCACCGGCCTGTATTACATGCAGGACCGCTATCGCATCAACAGCGCGCTCGACCCAGAGCGTTTTGCCCAGGCCTGGCAGGCGGTGATCGCCCGTCATGAAGCGCTGCGCGCCTCGTTCTGCTGGGACATCGGCGAAACCATGCTGCAGGTCATCCACAAGCCGGGTAGCACGCCGATTGATTATCTGGACTGGCGTGACGTACCGGAGGACCAGCAGGAGCCGCGTTTGCAGGCCTTGCTCAAGTCCGAGCGCGAGGCCGGTTTCAACCTGCTCGATCAGCCGCCGTTCCACCTGCGCCTGATTCGCGTCGATGAAGCGCGCTACTGGTTCATGATGAGCAACCACCACATCCTCATCGATGCCTGGTGCCGTTCGCTGCTGATGAACGACTTCTTCGATATCTACACTGCGCTGGGCGAAGGTCGTGAAGCACAACTGACGCCTGCCCCGCGTTATCGCGACTACATCGGCTGGCTGCAGCGCCGTGGCCTGGCGCAGGCGCGTGACTGGTGGCAAGACAACCTGCGCGGCTTCGAACGGCCGACGCCGATCCCCAGCGACCGGCCGTTCCTGCGTGAACATGCGGGCGACAGCGGCGGCATGGTCGTGGGCGATTGCTACACCCGTCTCGATGAACGCGACGGCGCACGACTGCGCGAGCTGGCGCAGCAGCATCAACTGACCGTCAACACCTTCGCCCAGGCAGCGTGGGCATTGACCCTGCGGCGTATGAGCGGTGATCGCGACGTGGTGTTCGGCGTCACGGTGGCCGGTCGTCCGGTGGAACTGCCGCAAATGCAGCGCACCGTTGGGCTGTTCATCAACACCATCGCGCTGCGCGTCGGCATGCCCGGCGACGATCAGCGTTGCAGCGTGCGCCAGTGGCTGAGCCAGTTGCTGGACAGCAACATGCAACTGCGCGAGTACGAATACCTGCCGCTGGTGACCATTCAGGAAAACAGCGAACTGCCCAAAGGCCAGCCGCTGTTCGACAGCCTGTTCGTGTTCGAGAACGCACCGGTGGAAGTTTCGGTGCTCGACCGTGCGCAAAGCCTCAACGCCACGTCGGATTCCGGTCGCACCCACACCAACTATCCGCTGACGGCCGTCTGCTATCCGGGTGATGATCTGGGCCTGCATCTGTCTTACGACCAGCGTTATTTCGATGAGTCCACCGTGCAGAACATGCTCGGCGAGTTCAAGCGTCTGCTGCTGGCGCTGATCGAGGGCTTCCACGGCGACATGAGCGAACTGGCACTGGTCAGCGAGCAGGAACGCACGTTCCTGATCGAGGGCTGCAACCAGAGCGAGCACGCGTACCCGCTGGATAAAAGCTATGTCGAACTGTTCGAAGCACAGGTCGTGGAGCATCCCGAGCGCATTGCGGTCAGTTGCCTGGATCGCCAGCTCAGTTATGCCGAGCTGAATATTGCCAGCAACCGTCTGGGCCATGCCCTGATCGAGGCCGGTGTCAGTTTCGATCAGCCGGTTGCCTTGCTCTCCGAGCGTGGCGTTGAACTGCCGGGCATGATCATCGGCAGCTTCAAGGCCGGTGGCGGTTACCTGCCGCTGGACCCGGCGCTGCCCGATTCGCGACTGAGCGGCATCATCGGCCAGAGCGGCACGCCGCTGCTGGTGTGCAGCGCGCAATGTCTGGAACAGGGCAGGGCGCTACTTGAAGCGCTGCCCGAGTCCACTCGTCCGCAGTTGCTGGTCTGGGAAACTGTGCAGCAGAGCGAATCAGCGCAGCACAACCCCGGCCGCTACAGCGCACCGGAAAACCTCGCTTACGTGATTTTCACCTCCGGCTCCACCGGGCTGCCGAAGGGCGTGATGGTCGAGCAGCGCGGCATGCTCAACAACCAGTTGAGCAAGGTGCCGTACCTGAGCCTGAGCGAAAGAGATGTCATCGCCCAGACCGCTTCGCAGAGTTTCGACATCTCGGTCTGGCAGTTCCTCGCTGCGCCGCTGTTTGGCGCGCGGGTGGACATTGTGCCGAACGACATCGCCCGCGACCCGCAGGCCTTGTTGGCGCATGTGCAGGCCCAGCGCATCAGCGTGCTGGAAAGCGTGCCGTCGCTGATAACCGGCCTGCTCGCCGAGCAGCAGGCAACGCTCGACAGCCTGCGCTGGATGCTGCCTACCGGCGAAGCCATGCCGCCCGAGCTGGCCAGCCAGTGGCTGCAACGCTACCCGCAGATTGGGCTGGTAAATGCCTATGGCCCGGCTGAGTGTTCCGACGACGTGGCGTTCTTCCGCGTTGATGCAGCGTCCACACGCAGCGCTTATCTGCCGATCGGTTCGCCGACCGACAACAACCGCCTGTACCTGCTCGACGAAGCGCTGGACCTCGTGCCGCTGGGCGCAGTGGGTGAGCTGTGCGTGGCCGGGGCCGGAGTCGGCCGTGGTTACGTCGCTGATCCCTCGCGCAGCGTGCCGGTGTTCGTGCCGCATCCGTTCGGTGCACCGGGCGAGCGTCTATACCGCACCGGTGACTTGGCGCGGCGGCGCAAGGACGGCGTGCTGGAGTACGTCGGCAGGGTCGATCACCAAGTGAAGATTCGCGGTTATCGTATCGAGCTGGGCGAAATCGAAACCCGCTTGCTGGAGCATTCGGCGATCCGCGAGACGGTGGTACTGGACGTCGACGGTCCGCTGGGCAAAGTGCTGGCGGCCTATCTGGTGCCAAGCGCTGCCACGCAGGATCCCGATGCGCTACGAGACGAGCTGAAAAACCATCTCAAAGCCAGCCTGCCGGACTACATGGTACCTGCGCATCTGGTGATTCTGGAGGCCATGCCGCTGACGCCGAACGGCAAGCTTGACCGCAAGGCCTTGCCTGCGCCGGACGTCAGTCAGGCGCAGCAGGAATACCTCGCGCCGCAGACCGAGATGGAGCAGCAACTGGCGACCATCTGGGCCGATGTGCTCAAGGTCGAGCGGGTGGGCATTACCGACAACTTCTTCGAGTTGGGAGGGCACTCGCTGCTCGCTACCCAGGTCGTCACCCGTGCGCAGAAGCTGTTGCAGCGCAACGTGCCATTGCGGGCGATGTTCGAATTCAACACCGTTCAGGCGTTGGCCGAGCATCTGCAAAGCCTTGGCGGAGCGCAGGTTGACGAGCAGAAATTCGACCGTCTGGCGGACTTGATGGCGGAACTGGAAGGGCTCTGATCGGCCTCTCGTCGGCGCGCTGGCGTTGCGGATAAAAAACTCGTTACCGGGTGTAAATCCGCAGCTCGCTGGCGCGTTTTCAAGGGAAGGAATAAACGCCTGAGCCCGCATGGCCAACCGTCATGCATCAGGTCATTCAACCAGCGTATTGAGGGTTGCACAGATGTCAGTTGCTACCAGGCTTATCGATGATCAGTTGACACGGGTTGCCCCGGCAGCGGCTGAAACGCTCTACCAATTCGAAGAGTCGCCATTGCTGGCGCGGCAAAATCGCCAGGAATCCAATGCGCGCAGTTACCCGCGGCGTATCCCGCTGGCGCTCAAGCGAGCCAAGGGCATTCACGTCGAGGATGTCGAAGGGCGGCGCTTCATCGATTGCCTGGCAGGCGCGGGCACGCTGGCGTTGGGGCATAACCATCCAGTGATCATCGAAGCGATTCAGCAGGTGATCAGTGATGAGTTGCCGCTGCACACCCTGGACCTGACCACGCCAGTCAAAGACCAGTTCGTTCAGGACCTTTTCGGTCTGTTGCCCCCAGCGCTGGCCGATGACGCGAAGATTCAGTTCTGTGGCCCGACCGGCACCGATGCGGTGGAAGCCGCGTTGAAACTGGTACGCACTGCCACGGGACGCAGTACGGTACTGTCGTTTCAGGGCGGTTATCACGGCATGAGCCAGGGCGCGTTGAGCCTGATGGGCAGCCTGGGGCCGAAAAAGCCGCTCGGCGCGTTGCTCGGCACAGGCGTGCAGTTTCTGCCGTACCCCTATGATTACCGCTGCCCGTTCGGGCTTGGCGGCGAACAGGGCGTGCGCGCCAACCTGCATTATCTGGAGAACCTGCTCAACGACCCGGAAGCCGGTGTGCAGTTGCCTGCAGCGGTCATTCTTGAAGTGGTGCAGGGCGAGGGCGGGGTCATTCCTGCTGACCTGGACTGGTTGCGCGGCGTGCGGCGTATTACTGAAAAGGCCGGTGTGGCGCTGATTGTCGATGAGATCCAGAGCGGTTTTGCCCGCACCGGCAAGATGTTCGCCTTCGAACACGCCGGGATCATCCCGGACGTCGTGGTCATGTCCAAAGCCATCGGCGGCAGCCTGCCGCTGGCGGTGGTGGTCTATCGTTCATGGCTCGACACCTGGCTGCCAGGTGCCCACGCAGGAACTTTCCGTGGCAACCAGATGGCGATGGCTACCGGTTCGGCGGTAATGCGCTATCTTCAGGAACACAATATTTGCGAGCACGCGACGGCGATGGGCGCGCGTCTGTCCAGGCACTTGCATGCCTTGCAGCGTGACTTCCCGCAACTGGGCGATATTCGCGGGCGCGGGCTGATGCTGGGTGTCGAATTGGTCGATCCGGCCGGTACGCGCGATGCGCAGGGTCATCCGCCGGTATTTGCCCGTCTGGCCCCGCTGGTCCAGCGCGAATGCCTCAAGCGCGGGCTGATTCTGGAACTGGGTGGTCGACACGGCAGCGTGGTGCGCTTCCTGCCACCGCTGGTGATCACCGCCGAGCAGGTCGACGAAGTGGCCGAAATCTTTGGTCGCGCACTCAACGCCGCTGTCGCACAGCTTTAATTTTTCGACGTAGCGATACGTTCAATCCCTATAGCTGCTATGAATTGGCACAGCAGCACTGAACCAACACGGAGAGCAGCAATGACTTCAGTATTCGATCGGGAAGACATCGTCTTTCAAGTTGTGGTCAACCACGAAGAACAGTATTCGATCTGGCCCGACTACAAAGCCATCCCCAACGGCTGGCGCACCGTTGGCAAAAGCGGCTTCAAGAAAGAGTGCCTGGCCTACATCGAAGAAGTCTGGACCGACATGCGCCCCCTGAGCCTGCGCCAGAAAATGGAAGCGCAGACGGCCTGATTGGCTGGTAGACCAACCAGGCTGTCGTGCGACGCTCCGCGTCGTCATGCCGTTCGGGACGCTCCGCGTCCTCTTGCGACGCAGAGCGTCGCGACCTGCATTCCCACGCTGGAGCGTGCGGAACGATAATCTCAACTATCGTGCCGATGCTCCGCGTCGTCACGCCGTTCTGGACGCTCCGCGTCCTCTTGCGACGCAGAGCGTCGAGACCTGTATTCCCACGCTGGAGCGTGCGCAACGATAACTGACTATCGTGCGACGCTCCGCGTCGTCATGCCGTTCTGGACGCTCCGCGTCCTCTTGCGACGCAGAGCGTCGCGACCTGCATTCCCACGCTGGAGCGTGCGGAACGATAATCTCAACTATCGTGCCGATGCTCCGCGCGGCTATCGTGCGACGCAGAGGTTCGCGACCTGCATTCCCCACGCTGGAGCGTGAGCAACGATAAGCTCACCCCTTGCCAGCCAGCACCTCGATAACCCCCTGAATATCCCCCTGCAACTCCGCCAGCGGATCAGCGCCATCAATCCCCAGCACCAGCAACGTGCTGCCTGCCGCTTCAATTGCAGACTTCACCGCTTCTGGCGGCTGACGATGATCAAGCACCAGCGCCACGTCGTTATCCTTGAGGGTCGCGCTCAGTTTGCTCAATGCCTCGGGCGTCCACTGTTCGTCGGTCAGCACTAGGCTGTCGATCAGCTCCAGATTCAGCCCGCTGATCAGGTAGCCGAAGCGGTCTGACAAACTCACCACACTTAAATTGTCGGCACCGGCCAGTGCCGCTTCGCTGCTGGCACTCAGTTTGAGCAGTTGCTGCTTGAACGCCGCCAGATTGGCCTCGATCTTCGGCTTTGCGCTCGGCGCCAGGCGCACAAGGTCCGCCGCCAGCACATCGGCCATGCGCCCCATGTTGTTGCTCGCCAGCCACGGCTGACTGTTCAGCCCGTCAGTGCCCTGGCCCGGCTGCACGGCAATCCCCGGTAAACCACCGTCCACCGGGCGGGCTGCATCAATTTCGACGATGCGAATATTACTGCGGCGTGCGTTCGGGTAAAGCGGGTCATCGGCCCAGATCGACCGCAAGCCGATTACCGCATCGGCGTTGTTCGCCAAGCCGCGCAATGCATCGGCACCGCGCCCTGTGAAGTAAGCAGTCTGGCGCGAGCCGGGCAGGTTGGCCGCGGCAGCGCGTTCCAGCATTACACCGCTGTCCTTGAGCAGAATTTCCCCCAGCCCGTAGGTAATCGGCAGGCTGGCCAGCACCCGTACCGGTTGAGCGCTGTCGGCTTTGGCGTCGGCGGCATACAGGCTGTTGCTGAACAGGCCGGTCATGGCCAGCGCCAGGGTCAATGTACGTAAAGTAGGCATTTATCCAATATTCCCTTTCAGGCCGGGCAGCGTGCCGCGGGCGATGGCGGCCAGGGCAAAGGCAACGCCAGCCACCAAAATGATCGCCGCGCCGGACGGCACAGGCAGGTCGAAGACGATAGGCAGCAGAATGCCGCACAGGGTGCTGACGGTAGCAATCGCCACCGATATCCAGAAAAAGCCTTTCAGCGACTGGCTCAACAGGCGTGCCGCCGCCGCTGGAATCACCAGCAACGCTCCGACCAGAATCGCGCCGATGACTTTCACGGCTGCAACAGTGATCAGCGTGACCAGGATCACGAACAGGTAATCCAGCGTCTTCACTGCCACACCGCGCACTGCAGCCAGTTGCGGATTGAAGCTGGCCAGCATGATGCGGTTGTATAACGGCAGGCTCAGGCCCATGACCAGCGAACCAACGATCAGCAACACCAGCAGGTCATTGCCGTTGACAGTCAGTACCGAGCCGAACAGCACGTTTTCCAGAATGTGCACGTTGATCTTGCCGGCCAGCACCAGCAGCAGGCTTGCGCCGAGCGCAAGGGACACCGAGAGGAACACGCCAATCAGCGTGTCCGGTGCCAGTCCGGTGCGGTTGCGCAGGTAGTTGAGGACGATACCGAACAGCAGGCAATAGCCGAACAGCGCGCCATAAGGCCCGGTGTACGGCTCACCGAGCAGAATACCGATGGCCACGCCGGTCAGTGCCGCATGGCCCACCGCTTCGGAGAAGAACGCAAAGCGCTTGACCACCACCAGCGTGCCCAGACCGCCCAGCACCGGGCCGATCAACAGGCCCGCAAACAGGGCGTTGACCACAAAGCCATAGGCCAGCGCCTCCGGCAGATAGCCGGATGAAGCGAGGCCCTGAATGAACAGGCGAAACGTTTCGTAATCCATCACGCGGCGCTCCCGTTAACAGCATCAGCAGTGCGCGGATGAGCAGAAAACAACGTCAGCAGGCGTTCCGGCGTCAGTGCCGTGGCGGCAGGCTCGTCGAACAATACGCGGCGATTGAGCCCGGTCACCTGATCCGCCAGCCGCCGTACTGCATCCAGATCGTGCTCGATCCACAGCACGGTGATACCGCTTCGGCGCCAGTCACCGAGCAGGCGCTCGAAGACTTGAATGCCAGCTTCATCCAGAGCCGACATCGGCTCATCCAGCACCAGTAATTGCGGCGCAGGAATCAGCCCCTGCGCCAGCAGCACGCGCTGCCGTTCACCACCGGACAACGCGCCCATGCGCCGCTTGCGCTTGTCCTGCATGCCGACCCGTTCCAGCGCATCGCCAATTGCTGCCGCGTAGTGTTTCGACAAGCCCATAAACGCCGGGCGTCGTTGGCACATGGCAGCCATGAAATCGTCGACGGTCATCGGCAAGCCGCGATCGAACTCCAGCGCCTGCGGCACATAGCCAATCAGGCCCGGCGCGGCAGGCCATTGCAGGCTCAATTGGCCTTGATGCGGTGTCTGCCCGAGCAGGGTCTTGATCAGCGAGCTTTTGCCGCCGCCGTTCGGCCCGACCAGCGCGTGTACGCTGCCAGCGCGCACGTTGAAATGCACGCGGTCGAGAATCGTTGTGCGGCCCAGGGTCAGGCTCACCTGGTTGAACTCGATGCCTGGCCCCTGGCTGACGATGTCGAGGTTCTGCGCGACAGTCATGTGCCCGACTCCTGAATGGCCCGCACTACGGTGTCGAGGTTGCCGGCCATTTCCTTCTCGTACTTGTCGGCGGTGTATTCGCCATAGGAAATGTGCGACAGCGGGTACAGCTTGACCCCGGATTCACGCTGGATGGTGTCGACGTAAGTGGACGGGAAATCCATCTCCGAGAAGATCACCTTCACATCCAGTTCGCGCAGTTGGTCGATGGTCTTTTTCAACTGGCTCGGGCTGGGCTCGATGCCATGTGCCGGTTCCACCACTGCTGTCACTTCCAGGCCGAATTCACGCAGCAGGTAGTCGTAGGCGGCATGTACCGTGGCCACGCGCAGGTCGGCGTTGGGGGCCTTGGTCAGTTTGGCGAGGGCGTCGGCGCGCATCTGCCGCAGTCGCTTGCCATAGACGCGGGCGTTGGCGGTGTAGGTTTTGGCGTTGTCCGGGTCCAGCTTGCCCAGCTCGCGGGCGATGTTGTTGACCTGGGCGATGGACGCGCTGATCGACAGAAAGGTGTGCGGGTTGACCACCTTGCCTGCGCCGCGTGCTGCAACCCCGGTGGCGGCCAGCAACGGCACGTCGGCGTTGGCTTCAATGGTCTTGATGTTCGGCGTTTCACTGGCGGCGATCATGCGGTCGGCGAAATCGTCGTGGCCGACGCCATTGAGCACGATCACGTCCAGCGAACCGATGCGCTTGATATCCTCGGCGCGCGGTTCGTAGGCATGCGGGTTGAAACCGGCCGGGATCAGCGGCACGACGTCGGCCTTGTCACCGACAATATTGCTCACGTAGCTGTAATACGGGTGCAGCGTGATGCCGATGCGCAGGCGCTTGGCCGGGTCGGCGGCGTAGCTGGACGGTGCCAGCAGGGCGGCAAACAACCCTGCCAACAGGACGCGCAGCAAGGGACGGCGTTTGAATGAAATAGGCATGGGCAAGCGGTCTTCTTTCAAAGGAATGCGAAGTTTCAGTGTGGGTGCTGACGGGTTACGCCAGCATCGAATTGCGCGACGACCTGTTTCCAGCCCGCGTCGACCAGGGCTTTGTCGCCGAGGTCGCTGACAGGTGCGATCGAGGCGCTGCGGTTGATCCAGATGTCAGGCTGGTTGTCCGAATCGATGCGCATCAGAAACGAGCCGGCCACGTTCGGCGTCTGGCTCAGGCCCAGATAGGACTGCTCGAACATTTGCCACTCGTGACCGCCACGGCTCACCGAACTGGCGTCCTGGGCGAACGGCGCAAAGCCCTCGTCACCCAGTTGTTGCGGGGTAACAGGGGTTTGCTGTTCGGTTGCCAGCAGGCGAATTTCGTCGAGGGTCACGCGCAGGTCGGCGTAGATGCCTTGTTCGGCAGCGGTCAGGTCTCGTCGCGCATCAAGTTGATGGCTGGCAAGGCTGTGTGTTTCCTGAGTATCACGGTGCAGGCTGACGACTCCGGCCGCGACGCCGAGGATCAGCAGGCACAGCAGCAGGACGTACAGGGTTTCATGCCCGGCGCCGGCCGGGCGGACGATTTGTCGGGTTGGCGCACTCATGGGCTGGGGATGTCCGCCTGATCGATTTCCACCACATGGCCGGGGCCGGCATCGAACAGCACATAGAACTCGGAAGCCGGACGCTTGAAGGTCACGGTCGAATCCTCACCCAGCTTGCCGGGTACCAGAATGGTTTCGTCATAGCCGATCACGTCGAGGGTCACGCCCGGCGCACCACTGCCGTCGGAAAAACCGCCGGTGCAGCGAATCTGCTCGTTGTCGATCTGTTTGCATTCGCACATCGGGTTGTGCGCCAGTGCGTTGCCACTCAAGCCAAGCAGGCACAGGGCGCTGGCCGTCAGCCAGCGCAGGGAAGGGCGGGCACTCATGGTTTGGCTCCTTGTTTTTTCAGCCACGCCACGGTGGTGGGCGAAGCCTGTTGCAGCGGGATGGAAGTCTGATGCACGGTGCCGTCCCAGCCTTCCATGGTGATCCACAGGTCTGAGTCGGCGCTGGTGTTTTCGGGAATCTGCATGAACGCACTCATGCGGTAGCCACCGCCAAAGAAAATAACCCCGGCGGTGCGCAGGCTGCGTGGTTTGCCGATGCGCAGGTAAGTGGCCTTGACCCGGTCGATGCAGGCGTTGCACAGCGCGGCATTGAAGCTTTTCATGTAGCCCGACGGGCCGGACAGGCGCGGGGCTTCGTTACGGTCTTCGGCCAGACGCAGGCTCCACGGGCCGACCTGAATCTCGCCGACGTCGCGTTGGCCAAGGCCCTGATCGCCGCGATCCAGCGCATTGTCGGAGAAGTACTTGGGCATGAAGCCCAGCGGAATCAGCACCAGCAGCACGTTGATGTGGAAGCGCCACTTGTACCAGAAACGACTCAGCGACGATGCAGGTTGTGCAACAGCGGCCTTGCTCACAGGCTGTTCTCCGGGGTGCGGGTCGCCAGTGGCGAGTGGGTGGTGTCCGGAGTCGATGCCGGGGTGAAGGTGGCCGGGCTGGTTCTGGACTCACGCTTGAGGGCATTGAGCGTCGCCAGCGCGGTGCGCTTGCTCCAGATCAGCAACCCGCTGAGCACCATCATGCTCAACAGCAGGCCGAAGAACGCCCAGATCAGCTTGATCCAGATACCGCCGAAGTCGCCGGTGTGCAGCGGGCGCATGGATTCGGTGACGAACTCCAGCTTGTTGCGGTCCGACAACAGGTGTGACGCTGCGATTTCGCCACTGTACGGGTTGATTTCGGCGGTCTGAAACATCAGCGGATACCAGCTGCGCCCGCCAACCTGCATGTTGCTGTAGGCATTGAAGGGCGGAGTGATGAAGCTGGCTTCAAGACCTGGAATCCGCTCCTTGGCGATTTCCACGGCCTTTTCCAGACTGATGGTCGGTGCCGGGCGGCCGTCGGCAGTCAGCGGCACGGCGCTGTGTGGAATGATCGAGGCGACCTGGGATTTGCTCGAGATACTGATCTGGTTATCGCCAAGAATCGCCTGAATCAGAAACCACGTGCCGGTGATGGAAATCACCGCGATGAACCAGATCGACCACACGCCGCTGAGGCGATGCAGGTCGCCCCAGAAAATTCGCGGGCCCTGGCTGAAGCGTACCGGCTTGAAAAAACCGCGCCAGAATTTCTTGTAGACCACCAGCCCGGTCACCAGCGACGCGAGCAGGGGCAGGCCGAGAATCGACACCAGGTACCAGCCCCACGAATAGCCATTGGTGAACGGCACCAGCCACCAACCGTGCAGCGCGCGGGTGAAGCGGCGGAAGTCGAACGACGGCGTGAGGCCCTGAATCACCCCGGTGTAAGGGTTGACGTAAGCCGGCACCGAGCGGCCGTCCGGGTAGGTGACGAACACGCTCAGGGCGAAGTAATCGCCGTCAGGCTGCATGATCGTACCGACGATGAGGTCCGGCTCGTTGCGCTCGATGGTTGCGCGAATCTGCTCGAAGCTCATGCGTTGGGCGTCGTCGGAGGGGCGGTTGTCACGCATCTCCGGGTTGGCCAGCCACATGATTTCCTTGCTGATGACCGCCAGCGTGCCGGTCACACAGACGATCAGCACAAAAAACCAGATGGGCAGGGCAAGCCAGCTGTGGACGAGAAACCAGATTTTTGAACGGGACTTCTTCGACATGGATAAACAATCTCGATTCACGATGTAAAGCAGCCGCAAAGCGACACCTTCTGTCTGTACGCGCGGGCGATATAAAGCCTCGCATTCAATTAAAGACGAATGAGAATGAGATTCCTGTAGGAATATTTTGCGTTTAAATGAAAAAAATTGTTTCAGAGCGATCTGAACCCCCCACATAGCTCAGGAAAAGGGGCTGGGCGGCTAATTTTCTCGTGGCGAAGTACGTTCAATCTGGACATTGGTGTTGCGCCAGGCCGCAGGGGTTCGGGCGCTTTTGCCATCAAGGGAGAGACATCATGAGTCATGCGTTGAGTTTGGATATCCGGCCGCTGCTTGCAGGGGCGGGCAGCTTGCCCATGCTGGTACAGGCACCCGAGCCCGGTCTGGACTTGATGGAAGCGCTGGGCGAACTCAAGCCACTGGTGGCCGCGCACCTGTACAGCGCGGGCGGCATTCTGTTTCGCGGCTTCGACGTCGGCGGTGCGGAAGCGTTTCGTGAGTTCGCTGCCGGTTTCGGCGATCCGCTGCTCAACTACGAGTTTGGCTCTACGCCGCGCAGTAACGTGACCAAGGGTGTGTACACCTCCACCGAATACCCGGCGCATCAGAGCATCCCGTTGCACAACGAGCAGGCCTACACGCTGGACTGGCCGATGAAGATCTGGTTCTACAGCATGATCGCGGCGCAGACCGGTGGCGAAACGCCGATTGCCGACAGCCGTGAGATCTACCGGCGCATTCCGGCGCGTATTCGTGATCGCTTCATCGAAAAGAAGCTGATGTACGTGCGTAACTACGGCAACGGGCTCGATGTGGAATGGAGTCAGGTGTTCAACACCGAAGATGAGTCCGTGGTCGAAGCCTACTGTCGGGCGCACAACATCGAGTGCGAATGGAAAGACGACGGCGAACTGCGCACCCGGCAGATCTGCCAGGCTGTGTCCCGCCATCCAGTGACCGGCGATACCGTCTGGTTCAATCAGGCGCACCTGTTTCACATCTCCAACCTGCAACCGGAAGTGCGCGAAACCCTCCTGGATGTCGTGGATGAAGAAGACCTGCCGCGCAATGTTTACTACGGCGACGGCTCACCCCTCGAAGAAAGCCTGCTGGACGAGATTCGTGGCGTGCTCGACGACTGCACCGTCAGCTTCCCATGGCTGGAAAACGACGTACTGATGCTCGACAACATGCTCACCGCCCACTCCCGTGCACCGTTCACCGGCAAACGCAAAGTGGTGGTGGCCATGGCGCAGGGGCATTCGGATAAGTAGTTGTTTATTGATTTCCGTGCCAACGCTCCGCGCCAGCGTTATACCCCGGTCCTGCAGAACTCAAGTAATCGTGCTTTTGTGGGAGCGGACTTGTCCGCGAAGACGGTAGTTCAGCCGGTACATTTTTGGAGAATGTACCTGCCCTTTCGCGAACAAGTTCGCTCCCACAAGGTTTTAACTACCGTGCGATGCTCCGCTTAGGCATGCAGTTCTGGACGCTCTGCGTCATCGCTTGAGTGTGCGATGCAATGCAGAGCACCAGCCTTGAGAAACCTTTCTAAATATTTCCCCGCCAATTCGTTCTTGTTGATACGACCCCGCCCGACGGTCAGCCCCATTCAGCAAGGATCGACCCATGAACCCCGAACACGCCCAGAAACTCGCTCGCCGTTTTGTCGAGTTGCCCCTTGAAAAACGTCGTCTGTTTCTGGATGGCATGCGCAAGGAGAACATGGATTTCTCGCTGTTCCCGATCCCTTCCTGCGCAGGGCTGGCCGAGCGTGACGGGCTGTCTTATGCCCAGCAACGCATGTGGTTTCTCTGGCAACTGGACCCGCACAGCGCAGCCTACAACCTGCCGATGTCGGTGTGCCTGAATGGCCCGCTGGAGCTGCCGTTGCTGGAACGAGCCTTCAGTGCGCTGGTCGAGCGGCATGAAAGCCTGCGCACCACCTTCGGTCAGGACGGCGACCGCGCATTTCAGCGTGTTGCGCCGCCGACACCCGTCAGCATCCGCCTGATCGACCTGAGCCAGCAGCCTTGCGAACAGCGCTGGGCGAGTGCGCGGCAGGCGATGGCCGAACAGTCGGCGCAGACCTTCGACCTGCAGCGCGGGCCGCTGTTTACCGTGCAGGTATTGCGCCTCGCAGAACAGGAACACCTACTGCTGCTCAACCTGCACCACATGATCACCGACGGTTGGTCGATGAACGTGCTGATCGACGAATGGCTGCGCGGCTATGACGCGCTGCTGGCTGGTAAACCGCTGCCTTTTCAGCCGCTGCCCGTGCAGTACCGCGACTATGCGCTGTGGCAACGCAGCTGGCTGGAGGCTGGCGAACAGGAACGTCAGCTGGATTACTGGCGCAGCCATCTGGGCGAAGAGCACCCGGTACTGGAGCTGCCCACAGACCGCCCGTACCCGGCGCTGCCCAGCCATGATGGCGCGCGCCTGGAACTGGCGCTGGAGCCCGAGCTGCTGCGCAACCTGAAAAACCTCGCGCAACGTCAGGGCGTGACTCTTTTCGTCGTGTTGTTGGCAACCTTCAAAAGCCTGCTGCACCGCTACAGCGGGCAGACCGACATTCGTGTCGGCGGCCTGATCGCCAACCGCACCCGCAGCGAAACCGAAGGGCTGATCGGCTGTTTTATCAACACCCAAGCGCTGCGCAGTGAAGTGACGGCGCAGACGCGCTTTGTCGATTTGCTGCACACCGTGCGCAATGCCTCGACCGGTGCTCAGGCGCATCAGGAGTTGCCGTTCGACGCGATCATCGACGCCTTGCAACCCGAGCGCAGCCAGAGCCACAACCCGCTGTTTCAAGTGATGTTCAACCACCAGCCGGTGGTTGCCGACCTGCTGGACAAACAATTGAGCGGCGGCCTGCGCGTGGCCAATCTGCCTGCCGAGCAACAGGCGCTGGCCCAGCGTTCGCATGCCGCGGCCAGTGATCTGATGCTTGCCACCAGCGGCGAAGGCGAGCAGCTGAACGCCGCTTTCACCTACGCCACCGATATTTTCGACCAGGCGACCATCGCTCGTCTGGCCGCACATTGGCGCAACCTGCTGGCGTCGGTCTGTGCCGACCCGCTGCAAACCGTTGCCGAACTGTCGATGCTGTCGACCGATGAGCGCGCTCAGTTGCTGGATATCGACAGCGCAGCCAAAGCCGACACCACAACCCCCGCGCATCGCCAGTTCGAAGCGCAAGTGCAGCGCACACCGAGCGCCCCGGCATTGATCCTCGCCCGTGAAGGCCAGGCGCCCAGCCTGAGTTACACCGAACTGAATGAGCGCAGCAACCGTCTGGCCTGGCAACTGCGTGAGCAAGGCGTCGGCCCGGACGTGCTGGTCGGCGTGGCGCTGGGCCGTTCGCTGGACATGCCCGTCGCGCTGCTGGCTGTGCTCAAGGCAGGCGGTGCCTATGTGCCGCTGGACCTGAGCGCGCCGAGCGAGCGTCTACGTCATGTGCTGCAGGACAGCGGCCTGAAACTGCTGCTGACCCACAGCCAGCAAAAGACGACGCTGCCTGAGCTGGCGGGTATTCAGTGCCTGTGCATCGATCAGATGAGCAGTGCGGCAGCCAGCCCGCAAAACCCGGACATTGCCGTTGATCCGGCCAATCTGGCCTACGTGATCTACACCTCGGGCTCTACCGGTCGGCCAAAAGGCGTGGCGATCAGTCATGGCGCGCTGGCCGAATTTATAACGCTGGGCGCGAACTACAGTGACTTGCGCGAAGGCGACCGGGTCCTGCAATTTGCCACCCATAGCTTCGACGGCTTCGTCGAGCAGTTCTACCCACCGCTGTGTCGCGGCGCGGCCGTGGTGTTGCGTGACGAGCGTTTGTGGGACAGCGCCACCTTCCATCAGGCTGTCGTCGAACATGGCGTAACCCTGGCTGACCTGCCTGCGGCCTACTGGCTGACACTGGTTCAGGATTTTGCCGCCAGCCCGCCCGCGCATTACGGCGTGCTGCGGCAGATTCACGTCGGCGGCGAAGCGATGGCCGTCGAAGGCCTGCGCCTGTGGCAGCAGGCCGGGCTCGGGCACGTGCGCCTGCTCAACACCTATGGGCCGACCGAAGCCACGGTGGTGTCGAGTATTCATGATTGCAGCGCGCTGACTGCGGAACAGGTGTCGTGGCGCGGCGTGCCGATTGGCAGAGCGCTGGCGGGACGACGGCTGTACGTGCTCGACGATCAACTGAATCTGCTGCCGCAGGGTGCAGTGGGCGAGTTGTATATCGGCGGCCCCGGCCTGGCGCGGGGTTATCACGCCCAGCCCGGCCTGAGCGCCGAGCGTTTCGTGGCTGATCCGTTCGTGCCCGGTGAGCGCCTGTATCGCACCGGTGACCGCGCCAGGCTGCGCGCTGACGGCGCTGTCGAGTACATCGGTCGGGTCGACCATCAAGTGAAAATCCGCGGTTTCCGTATTGAACTGGGCGAAATCGAATCGCGCCTGCAGCAATGCACAGGCGTGCGCGAAGCGGTGGTACTGGCTGTCGAGCTGGCGGGCAGCACGCAACTGGTCGCTTACGTGGTGCCGCAGGTCATGGCGAACGGCGATGCCGAGCAACTGGCGCTGCGCCAGGGCATCAAGAGCCAGTTGCAATCCAGCCTGCCGGATTACATGGTGCCGACGCATTTATTGCTGCTCCCGGAGTTGCCACTCACGCCCAGCGGCAAGCTGGACCGCAAGGCACTGCCAGCGCCCGATTCAAGCCAGTTGCAGGCGCGTTATCGCGCGCCGCACAGCGATGTGGAAATCTGCCTCGCTGCTATTTGGCAAGAAGTCCTGCACGCACAGCAGGTCGGTCTGGATGATCACTTTTTCGAGCTGGGCGGCCATTCGTTGCTTGCCGCGCAAGTCATCGCCCGGATCAAGACGCGACTGGGCATCAGCCTGCCGTTGCGCACCCTGTTTGAAAAACCGCTGCTCAGCGATCTCGCCTTCGAAGTGGCCGCGCTGACCGACAACACAACGGATAACGACTGGAGCGACATGGACCAGTTCATGGACTCACTGGAGGAATTTGGCGCATGACCGGGACCACCGCTGCACGCATCGCGAAACGTTTTGTCGGCCTGCCGCTGGAACAACGCCAGCAGTTCCTCGCCCGCTTGCGCCAGGAAGGCAAGGATTTCAGCCTGTTGCCGGTACCGGTCAGCCGTCATGATTTCAGCGCGATTCCGCTGTCGTTCGCCCAGCAACGCCTGCTGTTCCTCTGGCAGCTCGACCCGCAGAGCGACGCCTACAAGATGACCACCGGCCTGCGTCTGCGAGGCCCGCTGAACGAGTCGGCATTGCGCCGCGCCTTTGATCATCTGATCGAGCGCCATGAGGTGCTGCGTACCGTGTTCCATACCGACGGTGATCAGGCGCAGCAAGTGCTGCTGCATGATCAGACCGTGGCGCTGGACAGCATTGATTTGTCCGGTCTGGCTGATGTCGAACTGCGCGATGCCGAACTGGCGTTGCGAGTTATTACCGTCACCAGCCAGCCGTTTGATTTGCGCACAGGCCCGTTGCTGCGTGCGCACCTGTTCCGTCTTGCCAGTGACGAGCATGTGCTGGTGGTGAGCATGCACCACATCGTCTCCGACGGCTGGTCGATGGACGTCATGATTCAGGAGTTCGTGCATTGCTATCAGGCGTATTGCGAAGGTCGCGAACCAGCGCTGCCAGAGCTGCCGCTGCAATACGCCGACTACGCTATCTGGCAGCGCAGCTGGCTGGAGGCGGGCGAGGGCGCGCGGCAACTGGATTACTGGCGCAGCCAGTTGGGTGACGAACAACCTTTGCTGGACGCCGCGCAGGATTTCCCGCGCCCGGTGACACAAAGCTATCAGGGCGAGCACCTGCGCTTTGATTTCGGCGCTGATCTGTCGCGCCAGCTCAACGCCTTTGCGCGCACGCAGGGCATGACCCTGTTCATGCTGGTGCTGGCCGGTTTTTCGCTGTTTCTGTCGCGCAAGGCCGGGCAGCGCGATATCCGCATCGGCGTGCCAAACGCCAACCGCGGTCGTGCTGAAACCGAAGGGTTGATCGGCTTCTTCATCAATACTCAGGTTTTGCGCTGCCAGGTGGACGAGCGCCTGAGCTACCTTGACCTGCTGGCGCAGATCCGTGACACCTCGTTCGGCGCGCAGGCCCATCAGGACGTACCCTTTGAGCAACTGGTCGATCAACTGGCACCCGAGCGCAGCCTGGGCCACAACCCGCTGTTTCAGGCCAAGTTCAACCAGAACGTAATTCTCAAACAGAAAACCGCGCTCAAGCTGGCCGGGCTGGAAGTCAGCGAATACGCCTTCGACAAGCAGGGCGCGCATTTCGATCTGGCGCTGGACATCACCGACGACGGCACGCTGATTCATGGCGACATGGCCTACGCCAGCGACCTGTATCGACGCGCCACCGTCGAAGGGTTCATTCCCGAAATGCTTGCGCTGTTCAAAACCCTGCTCGATGCGCCGCAGGCGCCGTTGTTCAGCCTCGGTGCACTGGCAATCGAGCCACCACGCGAAGTGCGCGAACCCGCGCCGCACATGCTTCAGCTATGGGGCCAACAGGTTGAACACCAGCCGCATGCACTGGCTGCCCAGTGTCTTGATCGCACCCTGACGACACTGGAGCTGGATCAGGCCGCCAATCAGCTGGCCCATCATCTGATCCGGATGGGTATTAGCGAAGGCCAGCCGGTTGCGGTGTTGATGGAGCGTTCGCTGGACTGGCTCACGGCGGTGCTGGCGATCTTCAAGGCCGGTGGTGTGTACATGCCGCTGGACGTCAAAGCCCCGGATGCGCGCCTGCAAAAGATGCTGAGCAACGCCCAGGCCAAAGTGCTGCTGTGCGCCGAAGGCGATGTGCGTCAGACGTCACTGGATGTTGCCGGTTGTGAGGGCCTGGCCTGGACACCTGCGCTGTGGCAGGACTTGCCGGTCAGTCGTCCTGATATCACGCTGTCAGCCGATTCAGCGGCTTACGTTATTCATACCTCCGGCTCCACCGGTCAGCCCAAGGGCGTATTGGTCAGCCAGGGCGCGCTGGCCTCTTACGTGCGTGGACTGCTGGAGCAGTTGCAACTGGCTCCCGAGGCGAGCATGGCGCTGGTCTCGACCATCGCCGCCGACCTTGGTCATACCGTGCTGTTCGGCGCGCTGTGTTCAGGACGCACGCTGCATGTGCTGACCGAGGCGCTGGGTTTCGACCCGGATGCCTTTGCGGCTTACATGGCCGAGCATCAGGTTGGCGTGCTGAAGATCGTGCCCGGTCATCTGGCCGCGCTTTTACAGGCCAGCCAGCCTGCCGATGTGTTGCCGCAGCATGCACTGATCGTCGGCGGCGAAGCCTGTTCGCCTGCGCTGGTCGAGCAGGTGCGTCAGCTCAAACCGGATTGCCGGGTGATCAACCACTACGGCCCGAGCGAAACCACAGTTGGCGTACTGACCCATGAATTGAAAGTGGACACGATTCCCTGTGGGAGCGAACTTGTTCGCGAAGAGGCCGGCACAGGCTTGCAAAAGGCTGAGGCCCTACCACCGCTTTCGCGAGCAAGCGAAGCGTCGCCCGGCTCGCTCCCACAAGGTTTATATCTATCCACTAAGGTGCCGGTCGGTGCGCCGTTGCCGGGGGCCAGTGCTTATGTGCTGGATGATGTGCTGAACCCTGTTGGCACTCAGGTGGCGGGCGAGCTGTACATCGGTGGCGACAGTGTCGCGCTGGGCTACATCGGTCAGCCTGCGCTGACCGCCGAGCGTTTCGTGCCGGACCCGTTTGCAGAGAATGGCGCACGCGCCTATCGCAGCGGCGACCGCATGCGGCGCAATCATCAGGGCCTGCTGGAATTCATCGGCCGTGCCGACGATCAAGTCAAAGTGCGCGGTTATCGTGTCGAGCCTGCCGAAGTGGCGCGGGTGCTGCTGAACCTGCCTTCGGTTGCGCAAGCCAGCGTGCTGGCATTGCCTGTCGATGAAGACGAATCGCGCCTGCAACTGGTGGCCTATTGCGTCGCGGCAGCCGGTGCCAGCCTGACCGTCGACAACCTGCGCGAGCAATTGGCTGCACGCTTGCCCGACTACATGGTGCCCGCTCAGATCATGCTGCTGGACAGCCTGCCGCTGACCGCCAACGGCAAGCTCGACAAGCGCGCCTTGCCCAAGCCGGGCGTGGTCAAACAGCGTTACACCGCGCCGGTCGGCGAGATCGAGGAAAAGCTCGCCGCCGTATGGGCTGACGTACTGAAACTGGAACAAGTCGGCAGCACCGACAACTTCTTCGAACTGGGCGGCGACTCGATCCTCAGCCTGCAGATCATCGCCCGCGCCAAGCGCCAGGGCATCAAGCTCAGCCCCAAGCAGTTGTTCGAAAAACAGACCATCAGCCAGTTGGCCTCGGTGGCAAAACTGATCCAGAAAAAGCCTGCTGCGCCGGTCGAACAGATCAGTGGTTCGCTGCCGTTGCTGCCGATTCAGGCGCGCTTCTTCGAACTGGACATCCCCGAGCGTCAGCACTGGAATCAGGCGCTGATGCTCAAGCCCCTGCAAACGCTGGATGCAATCCACCTTCAAGCTGCACTGACCGCGCTGATCGAACAGCACGACGCGCTGCGTCTGGGTTTCACCCAGCAAGACGGCCAATGGCAAGCCACATTCGGCGCGCTGAACACTCGCGACCTGCTGTGGATTCATGAGCTGGACAGCATCGAGCGCTTGCCTGAACTGGCCGACGAGGCGCAGCGCAGTCTTGACCTGAAAAACGGCCCGTTGCTGCGTGCGGTGCTGATCGACTTGCCGCAGGGCGAGCAGCGTTTGTTGATGGTGATTCATCATTTGGCCGTCGACGGCGTGTCGTGGCGGGTGCTGCTGGAAGACTTGCAACAGGCTTACGTCGCCCTGACTAAGGGCCAGCTTGTGGCGTTGGCAGCGAAAACCACGTCGCTTAAGCATTGGGCCGAGCAATTGCAACAGTATGCGACCGGCGAAACGCTGACCGCCGAGCGCGATTACTGGCTACACGCTTTACAGGGCGACGATCAACCGTTGCCGCGCGACAAGCCCGAAGGTTCGATGCGCAATCGCGATGCGGCCCATGCATCATCCTGGTTGAGCAAGGACCTGACCCACAAGCTGCTGAAAGTTGCACCTGCCGCGTACCGCACACAAGTCAACGACCTGCTGTTGACCGCGCTGGCGCAAGTGTTGTGCGAGTGGAGTCAGCAGCCGTCGGTGCTGATCCAGCTGGAAGGGCATGGCCGCGAAGACTTGTTTGACGACACCGATCTCAGCCGTACCGTCGGCTGGTTCAGCAGCCTGTTTCCGGTTCGCCTCACGCCGCAAATCGCGCCGGGTGCGAGCCTGTGCGGGATCAAGGAACAACTGCGTGCCGTGCCGAACAAAGGTATTGGTTACGGCGTATTACGTCATCTCGGCGAGCCGTCGTTTAAGCAACAATTGGCCGCCTTGCCGCAGGCACGAGTCACGTTCAATTACCTGGGCCAGTTCGACGGCAGCTTCAACGAACAACAAGGCGCGTTGTTCATGCCGAGTGCCGACAAAACTGGCACTGCGCTGTGCGAAGACGGCCCGCTGGGCAACTGGCTGAGCCTCAATGGTCAGGTGTTCGATGGCCAGCTGCAACTGGACTGGAGCTTCAGCCGTGAGGTGTACCACGCCTCGACCATCGATACCCTGGCGCGCCGCTACGAGCAGGCGCTGACCACGCTAATCGACCACTGCACCGTCGGGCACCAGGGCGTCACGCCGTCGGACTTCCCGCTGGCGCGCCTCACTCAAACGCAACTCGACGGCTTGCCGATTGCTGCGGGCGAGATCGAAGACATCTACCCGCTGTCACCGATGCAGCAGGGCATGCTGTTCCACTCGCTGTTCGATGAGGGCGCGGGCAACTACATCAACCAGATGCGCGTGAGCATCAGCGGGCTGGATGTGCCGCGTTTCCATAACGCATGGCAATCAGCGGTGAACAACCACGAAGTGCTGCGCAGTTGTTTTGTCAGCCAGAGCGAACAGTCACTTCAAGTCGTGCAACGTCAGGTCATACTGCCTTTTGTCGAGCTGGATGCGCGTGGCAAGCCGCAAAACTGGCTCGACGACTGGGCGCAGGCCGACCGTCAGCAGGGTTTTGATCTGGCGCACGGCCCGCTGTTGCGCCTGGCGGTAGTGCGCACTGGCGACGACGCGTGGCAGCTGGTCTACACCAGTCACCATATTTTGATGGACGGCTGGAGCAGCTCGCGGCTGCTGGGCGAAGTGCTGCAACGCTACAGCGGTGAGACGCCGCCGAAACAGGCGGGACGTTATCGCGATTACATCCAGTGGCTACAGGATCAGGACGCCGATGTCAGCGAGCGCTTCTGGACCGCAGAGCTGGCCGAACTGGACGAGCCGACCCGCTTGCTGCAAGCCTTCAAAACATCAACCGATCAGCAGGGCTATGGCGATTACATTCAGCTGATCGACGCCGACGGCACCCGGCGCTTGAGCGAGTTTGCCCGCGAGCAGCACGTGACCCTCAATACGCTGGTGCAATCCGCCTGGCTGTTGCTGCTGCAACGCTATACCGGTCAGTCCAGCGTGACCTTTGGTGCCACGGTGGCCGGGCGTCCGGCTGAATTGCCGGGCGTCGAGGAGCAACTGGGCCTGTTCATCAACACCTTGCCGGTGATCGCCAGCCCGCGTTCGGAACAGACCGTCGGCGACTGGGTGCAGCAGGTGCAGGCGAAGAACATTGCCCTGCGCGAGCATGAGCACACGCCGCTGTATGACATCCAGCGCTGGGCACGTAACAGTGGCGAGGCGCTGTTCGACAACATACTGGTATTCGAAAACTACCCGGTGTCTGAAGCCTTGCAGCGCGCGCCGGACGGTCTGACGTTCAGCGACCTGCGCAATCAGGAACAAGCGCATTACCCGCTGACCCTGGTGGTCGAGGCCAACGACGTGCTGTCGGTACGTTTCAGTTACGACCGGCAACACTTCAGTGCAGAAGGCATTCTGCAACTGGCGGCGCATTTCGATCACTTGCTGCAAAGCCTCAGTACATCCGCAACGGCACGTCTCGGCGAGCTGACCCTGCCGACTGCCTGGACGCAAAGCGTGCAGCATTACCCGACCGGGCAGTGCGCCCATCAACGTATCGAAACCCAGGCCGAGCGCACGCCGTTGGCCATCGCCCTGACTTTTGCTGGCGAGCAATTGAGCTATCAACAGCTCAACAGCCGCGCCAACCAACTGGCCCATAAACTGCGCGAGCAGGGCGTCGGCCCGGATGTTCGCGTGGGGCTGGCCGCTGAACGCAGTCTGGACATGATCGTAGGGATGCTGGCGATCCTCAAGGCCGGTGGTGCATACGTGCCGCTGGATCCGGATTACCCGCAGGATCGCCTGAGCTTTCTGATGCAGGACAGCGGTATCGAATTGTTGCTGACTCAAGCACATTTGTTGGGCCAACTGCCGATTCCTGCACATGTTCAGACACTGGATCTGGCGGATTCGCTGGACGGTTACAGCACCGAAAACCCGGTCAACCAGACCTCGCCGGACAACCTGGCCTACGTGATCTACACCTCCGGCTCGACTGGCAAGCCGAAAGGCACCTTACTCGCCCATCACAACCTGATGCGCCTGTTTGCCGCCACGAACGAGTGGTTTGCTTTCAACGAAAAGGACGTGTGGACGCTATTCCATTCCTTCGCCTTCGACTTCTCGGTGTGGGAAATCTTCGGCGCGCTGCTGCATGGCGGCCGACTGGTGATCGTGCCGCGCGAGGTGACCCGCTCGCCGGAAGACTTCCATGCGCTGCTGGTGGAACAGCGCGTCACAGTGCTTAACCAGACGCCGTCGGCGTTCAAGCAATTGATGCGTGTGGCGTGTGATTCGCCTGCGCCGATGTCGCTGGAAAAAGTCATCTTCGGCGGCGAAGCGCTGGACGTGGCCAGCCTGAAGCCGTGGTTCGACCGTTTCGGCGATCAGGCAGCGCAGTTGATCAACATGTACGGCATTACCGAAACTACAGTTCACGTGACCTACAGGCCAATAACCGAGGCCGACACGCAAAACCCGGCCAGCCCGATTGGCGAGGCGATCCCGGATTTGTCGTGGTACGTGCTGGACGCTGATTTCAACCCGGTCGCCCAGGGTTGCAGCGGTGAACTGCACATCGGCCATGCGGGTCTGGCGCGCGGTTATCATAACCGCGCGGCGCTGACTGCCGAACGCTTCGTGCCGGACCCGTTCTCCAGCGACGGCGGTCGCCTGTACCGCACCGGCGACCTGGCCCGTTATCGCGCTGCCGGAGTGATCGAATACGCCGGGCGTATCGACCATCAGGTGAAGATCCGTGGTTTCCGCATTGAACTGGGTGAAATCGAAGCGCGGCTGCAAGCGCACCCGACCGTGCGCGAAGTGATCGTGCTGGCCGTGGACGGGCGATTGGCCGCGTATCTAGTCCCAGCCGAGCCTGATCAGGATCAGCAAAGCCTGCGCGAAACCCTGAAGACCGAGCTCCGTGCGCATCTGCCGGATTACATGGTGCCGACGCATTTTATCGTCCTCGACAAGATGCCGCTGACCGCCAACGGCAAGCTGGACCGCAAGGCGCTGCCCGCGCCGGATGCCAGCCAGTTGCAGGCGACCTACATCGCCCCGCAAGGCGATCTGGAGCAACAACTGGCGGCGATCTGGGCCGATGTGCTGAAAGTTGAGCAGGTCGGGCGTAGCGACAACTTTTTTGAACTGGGCGGGCATTCGTTGCTCGCCACTCAGGTGATCTCGCGCATCCGTCAGCAACTGGACGTCGAACTGTCGTTGCGCGACCTGTTCGAAGCCCGTGATCTGGCAGCTTTCGCCCAGGCTGCGGGCAACGGGCAGGGCAATGCTGCGCCACGCTTTATCAAGGCCGACCGCAGCCAGCCGCTGGGCTTGTCTTACGCGCAGCAGCGCCAGTGGTTTCTCTGGCAGCTTGATCCTGAAAGCACTGCTTACACCATTCCTGCGGCCCTGCGTCTGAGCGGCTCGCTGGACATTGCCGCGCTGGAGCACAGTTTCAGCGCATTGATTGCCCGCCACGAAACCCTGCGCACTACCTTCCGCCAGCAGGGCGAACAGGCTGTGCAGATCATCCATGCGCCGCGTGCCTTGACCCTGATGGTCGAGTCCGTGCCTGCCGGTCAACCCCTTGAAGCCTGCGTGGAGCAGGAAATGCAGCGCCCGTTCGATCTGGAAAAGGGCCCGCTGCTGCGCGTCCGCTTGCTGAACCTTGCTGCTGACGAACATGTGCTGATTCTGACCCAGCACCACATCGTTTCCGATGGCTGGTCAATGCCGATCATGGTCGATGAACTGGTGCGCCTGTACGAAGGCTACAGCCAGGGCCGTGAGGTGGTGTTGACCGCGCTGGACATGCAATATGCTGACTACGCACTGTGGCAGCGCAACTGGATGGACGCCGGAGAGCAGGCGCGGCAGCTGGATTACTGGAAGCAGCAACTGGGCGAACAGCAGCCGATTCTGGAATTGCCCGCCGATCATCCGCGCCCTGTCGTGCAAAGCCACGCCGGTGCGCGGCTGGCGGTCGAGCTGGCGCCAGCGTTGATCGACGACTTGAAACAGGTCGCGCGGCAACAGGGCGTCACACTGTTCATGCTGTTGCTGGCATCGTTCCAGACCTTGCTGCATCGCCACAGCGGCCAGCCGGACATTCGTGTCGGCGTGCCGATTGCCAACCGCACCCGCGCGGAAACCGAAGGCCTGATCGGTTTCTTCGTCAACACCCAGGTGCTGCGCGCCGAATTCGACCTGCACACCACGTTCAGCGAGCTGCTGCAGCAGGTCAAACATGCGGCCCTGCAAGCTCAAGCGCATCAGGAACTGCCGTTCGAACAGCTGGTCGAGGCCTTGCAACCTCAACGCAGCCTCAGCCACAGCCCGCTGTTCCAGGTGATGTTCAACCACCAGAGCCAAGCCAGTGCTGAGGTGCGCGCACTGCCCGGTTTGCAGGTCGGAGCGCTGACGTCCGAGAGCTATCCGGCGCAGTTCGACCTGACCCTCAACACCGCCGAACACGATGGCGGTTTGAGCGCGGGCCTGACCTATGCCACCGCGCTGTTCGAACGCAGCACCATTGAGCGCATGGCGGGGCACTGGCTCGCGCTGTTGCAGGCCATTTGCGCCAATGCGGGTCAGCGCATCGCTGAAGTGCCGATGCTTGACGCTGCCGAACAGCAGCAGATTGTTCGCGACTGGAACGCCACGGCTGCCGATTTCCCTGGTGAGCACTGCCTGCACAGCCTGATCGAAGCCCAGGTACAGGCCACGCCGGACGCTCCGGCACTGATTTTTGCGGCTGAACAACTGAGCTATGCGCAACTTAACACCCGCGCTAATCAGCTTGCCCATCGCTTGCGTGAGGCGGGTGTTGGCCCGGATGTGCTGGTGGGGATTTGTGTCGAGCGCAGCCTCGAGCTGGTCATCGGCCTGTTGGCGATCATCAAGGCTGGTGGCGCTTATGTGCCGCTGGACCCGGATTACCCCGAGGACCGTCTGGCTTACATGATGCAGGACAGCGGTGTCGGTTTGCTGTTGACCCAGAGTGCGCTGCTACAGCGCCTGCCGGTTCAAGTACAGAGCCTTTGTCTGGATCAGGAGGGCGATTGGCTGGCCGGTTACAGCACTGCCAACCCGGAAAACCTCAGCCATCCGCTGAATCTGGCTTATGTGATTTACACCTCGGGTTCGACCGGCAAGCCAAAAGGCGCGGGCAACAGCCATCGCGCCCTGGTCAACCGTTTGCACTGGATGCAGAAGGCTTACGCACTGGATGACAGAGATACGGTATTGCAGAAAACCCCGTTCAGTTTCGATGTCTCGGTGTGGGAATTCTTCTGGCCGCTGCTGACCGGCGCACGTTTGGCCGTGGCGCTGCCGGGCGATCATCGCGATCCGGAGCGGCTGGTGCAGACCATCCGCGAACATCAAGTCACGACGCTGCACTTTGTCCCGTCGATGCTCCAGGCGTTTCTGACTCATCCTCAGGTAGAAAGCTGTAACAGCTTACGTCGCGTGGTGTGCAGCGGCGAAGCACTGCCTGCCGAACTGGCCGGTCAGGTGCTCAAGCGTCTGCCGCAGACGGGTTTGTTCAACCTGTACGGCCCGACCGAAGCGGCTATCGACGTCACCCACTGGACCTGCACCCCGGACGACGTGCTCAGCGTGCCGATTGGTCGACCTATCGATAACCTGAAAACCCATGTCCTCGACGACGGATTGCTGCCTGCCGCGCAGGGCGTTGCGGCAGAGCTTTACCTCGGCGGTATCGGTCTGGCGCGGGGTTATCACAATCGCGCTGCGCTGACGGCTGAACGCTTTGTGCCGGACCCGTTCGACGAGCAGGGCGGGCGTCTTTACCGGACCGGGGATCTGGCGCGTTATCGCGATGAAGGCGTTATCGAATACGCCGGGCGTATCGACCATCAGGTGAAGATTCGCGGCCTGCGTATCGAGCTGGGCGAGATCGAAGCCAGCCTGCTGGAGCACGGCAGCGTTCAGGAAGCAGTGGTCATCGACGTTGACGGCCCATCCGGCAAGCAGCTGGCAGCCTATCTAGTGGCTGAGCACAGTGGCGATAACCTGCGTGATGCACTCAAGGTGTATCTCAAGGAAACACTGCCCGATTACATGGTGCCGACCCACTTCGTCTGGCTGGCAAGCATGCCCCTGAGCGCCAACGGCAAGCTGGATCGCAAAGCCCTGCCGACACCGGACGCCAGCCAGTTGCAGCGCCAGTACGTCGCGCCGTCGACTGAACAGGAGCAGCAAATGGCTGCGATCTGGGCCGACGTGCTGAAAGTTGAGCGCGTCGGGTTGAGCGACGACTTCTTCGAACTGGGCGGCCATTCGCTGCTGGCCACACAACTGATTTCCAGAATTCACACGGGCCTGGGGATCGACATCCCGCTGCGCCTGATTTTCGAGAAACCGCAATTGAACGAATTTATTCAGGCTTTCGCCAGCAGCGGTTTGTCGCTGACCGAGGACGGCTTGTCCGATATTGAAAAAATGATGAATGAAATGGCGGGTATCTGACATGGACAAGTCTGCAGCAGAGCGTATCGCCCAGCGTTTCGTTGGTTTGCCCGTCGAACAGCGCCGCCAGATTCTGAACAAGATGCACGAGACCGGGCAGAGCTTCAAACTGCTGCCCATCGCTGTAACCCGGCATGATGTAGCGCGTATCCCGCTGTCCTACGCCCAGCAGCGCATGCTGTTTCTCTGGCAGATGGAACCGGGCAACGCCGCGTACAACGTGCCTATGGCAGTGCGTCTGAATGGCCCGCTGGACCGGCAGGCATTGAGTACAGCGCTGGACAATCTGGTGCAGCGCCACGAAACCCTGCGCACCCGGTTTGTTTCCGAGGACGGCGCGTTCTATCAGGAGATTCTTCAGCAGGCGACCGTTGCCCTTGAGTTTGCCTCGGTTGCGCCAGCCGACATCGAAAACCAGGTGCGCGCCGAGCTGCAAAAGCCCTTCGATTTGCTCAGCGGTACATTACTGCGGGTCAGGCTGTTTCAGCTGGGCGAAGCCGAACACGTCCTGACCGTGTGCATGCATCACATCGTCTCCGATGGGTGGTCCGGTGAAGTGCTGATTCGTGAGTTTGTGCAGTTGTATCAGGCTCAGGTCTCCGGGCAGCCAGCGCAATTGCCTGCGCTGGCCATTCAATATGCCGACTACGCGATCTGGCAGCGCGCATGGCTGGAGGCCGGGGAGGGCGAGCGGCAGTTGAATTACTGGAAACAGCAGTTGGGCACTGAGCATCCGCTATTGAGTCTGCCGCTGGATCATCAGCGTCCGCTGCAACCGAGCCAGCGTGGCGCGACGGTGCGCGTCGATGTGCCGGAACAATTGTCCGCGCAACTGAAAAGCCTGGCGCGTAACAGTGGCCAGACCTTGTTCATGCTGACTCTGGCGGCACTGTCGGTGGTGCTGTCGCGTTTCAGTGGTCAGGCCGACATTCGCATTGGTGCGCCCAACGCCGGGCGCACCCGCAGCGAGCTGGAAGGCCTGATCGGCTTCTTCATCAACACTCAGGTACTGCGTGTGCAGGTGGATGAGCAGCAGAGCTTTGCGCAGTTGCTGGATCAGGTGAAACAGGTCGTGACCGGTGCCCAGTCGCATCAGGAGCTGCCCTTTGAACATCTGGTGGACGCGCTGGCACCCGAGCGTAATCTGGGCCACAACCCGTTGTTCCAGTTCAAGATCAATCAGCACGTGCTGGCGGCCGACGACAGCGGGCAACGTGTGTCGGGTCTGACTGTCGATGAATTTCCGATTGGCAGCAGCGATGCGCGCTTTGATCTGGCCTTCGACTTCACCGACACGCCGGGCGGCATACGCGGTTATTTCACTTACGCCACCGACCTGTTCGAGCCATCGACCATCGAGCGCATGGCCGAGGCGCTACGCGCTGTACTGCAAGCGCTGGTCGCAGACACCGACCAGCGACTTGCCGATCAGCCGCAAGCATTGTCGTTGCCGGTCGCTGAGCAGAGCGCAGATTTTGCCTGCGACGACTTCCTCAGCCTGTGGCAACAGGGCCTGCACATCGGGCGCGGCAAGACCGCGTTGCGCGTTGGCCAGCAGGTGTTGAGCTTTGATGAACTTGAACAACGCAGTAACCAGTTCGCCCGCTACCTGCATGCGCAGGACATCAAACCGGGCATGACCATTGCGCTGTGCCTGGACCGCTCTGTGGAATGGGTGGTCAGCCTGCTGGCGGTGCTTAAACTCGGTGCCGTTTACCTGCCGCTGGACAGCGCACAGCCCGCCGAGCGTTTGCAGCAACTGGTTCGTGACAGCGGCGCGGCGTTGTTGATTCACGCGTTCGGCGACAAGGCCGCGCAACTGGGTGTGTGCCCGGTGCTGGCCTTCGATGCTGCGCTATGGTCCGAGGTGGATGGCAGTACGCTTAATGTGCGTGTCATCGCCGAACAACCGGCGTACATCATCTACACCTCCGGCTCCACCGGGCAGCCGAAGGGCGTGGTGATCAGCCACGGCGCGCTGGCCAACTACGTGCAGGGCGTGCTTGAGCGCCTGTCGCTGGATGACGGGGCGAGCATGGCGATGGTGTCGACTGTCGCCGCAGACCTGGGCCATACCTTGCTGTTTGGTGCGCTGGCGTCTGGGCGCCCGCTGCATCTGCTGTCCCACGAGCAAGCGTTCGACCCTGATGGCTTCGCCCGTTACATGGCCGAGCATCAGGTTGAAGTGCTGAAAATCGTACCCAGCCATTTGCAGGGGCTGCTGCAAGCCGCCAACCCGACCGACGTGCTGCCGGGCCAATTGCTGATTCTGGGTGGCGAGGCCAGTTCCTGGGCGTTGATCGAGCAAATCCGCGCGCTCAAACCGGGCTGCCGGATCGTCAACCACTACGGCCCGACGGAAACCACGGTCGGCATCCTCACCCATGAAGTCGCCGAGCGCGTTGACGCTTGCCGCAGTGTGCCGGTCGGTCAACCACTGGCCAATGGCAAAGCGCGGGTGCTGGACGCCTATCTCAACCCGGTTGCCGAGCGTGTGGCGGGCGAGCTGTATCTGGGCGGTCAAGGCTTGGCGCAGGGCTATCTGGGCCGTGCGGCGATGACCGCCGAACGCTTCGTGCCGGACCCGCACGCCGAGGGTCAGCGCCTTTACCGTGCGGGTGACCGCGCGCGCTGGGTGGACGGCGTGCTGGAGTACTTGGGGCGCGCGGATGATCAGGTGAAAATCCGCGGTTACCGGGTCGAGCCGGGGGAAGTCGGCCAGTTGCTGCAAACCCTGGAAAACGTCGCCGAAGCCGTGGTGCTGGCGCAGCCGCTGGAAAGCGACGAAACACGCCTGCAACTGGTGGCGTACTGCGTTGCGGCGGCCGGTGCGAGCCTCAGTGTCGACAGCCTGCGCGAGCAACTGGCTGCGCGCTTGCCCGAATACCTGGTGCCCGCGCAGATCATGCTGCTGGACAGGCTGCCCGTGACCGCCAACGGCAAGCTCGACAAGCGCGCCTTGCCTAAACCCGGCGTGGTCAAACAGCGCTACACCGCGCCAGTTGGCGAGATCGAGGAAAAGCTCGCCACCGTGTGGGCGGACGTATTGAAACTGGAGCAGGTCGGCAGCACCGACAACTTCTTCGAACTGGGCGGCGATTCGATTCTCAGCCTGCAGATCATCGCTCGCGCCAAGCGCCAGGGCATCAAGCTCAGCCCCAAGCAGTTGTTCGAAAAGCAGACCATCGGCCAGCTGGCCTCGGTGGCAAAACTGATCCAGAAAAAGCCTGCTGCGGCGGCTGAACAGGTCAGTGGCTCGCTGTCGCTGCTGCCGATTCAGGCACGTTTCTTTGAGCAGGATATCCCAGAGCGTCAGCACTGGAATCAGGCGCTGATGCTCAAGCCTCTGCAAACGCTGGATGCAATCCACCTTCAAGCTGCACTGACCGCGCTGATCGAACAGCACGACGCGCTGCGCCTGGGTTTCACCCAGCAAGACGGCCAATGGCACGCCACATTCGGTGCGCTGAACACTCGCGACCTGCTCTGGACCCACGAACTGGACAGTGCCGAGCGCTTGCCTGAACTGGCCGATGAAGCACAACGCAGTCTGGACCTGAAAAACGGCCCGTTGCTGCGTGCGGTGCTGATCGACTTGCCGCAGGGCGAGCAGCGTTTGTTGCTGGTGATCCATCACCTGGTGGTGGATGGCGTGTCGTGGCGGGTGCTGCTGGAAGACCTGCAACAGGCGTATGTCGCCATCGCAGCAGGCCGGCCATTGGCGCTGGCGACGAAAACCAGCTCGCTGCAAAGCTGGGCCGAGCACTTGCAGGCCTACGCGCAAAGCCCTGCGTTGACGCAGGAACTGGATTATTGGCAGACGCAGTTGCAGGATGTCAGCGACGCCTTGCCCTGCGATCACCCGCACGGCGGTCAGCAACAGAAGCACGCGCTGTCGGTGGTCACGCAACTGAATGGCGAGCAGACCCGGCAACTGCTGCAAGACGCTCCGGCGGCTTATCGCACGCAGATCAACGACCTGCTGCTGACCGCGCTGGCGCGGGTGGTCAGTCGCTGGACCGCGCAGCCGCATGCCCTGATTCGTCTGGAAGGGCATGGCCGCGAAGACCTCTTCGACACGCTGGACATCACCCGTACGGTCGGCTGGTTCAGCAACCTGTACCCGGTCCGGCTCACGCCGCAGGCCACGTTGGCCGATTCGCTCATGACCATCAAGGAACAGCTGCGCGCAGTGCCCGACAAGGGCATTGGTTACGGCGCCCTGCGTTATCTGGGCAGTGAATCGGCGCGGCACACCCTGCAAGCGTTGCCGCTGGGCAGTATCGTGTTCAATTACCTCGGGCAGTTCGACGGCAGCTTCGACGCACAAGGCGCGTTGTTCACGCCCTCGGCCGAGAGCAGCGGCGCGTCGCAGAGCGCCGATGCACCGTTGGCTGCGCCGCTCAGCATCAATGGCCAGGTGTATGGCGGCGAATTGCGCCTGAGCTGGACCTTCAGCGGTGCGGTATTTGAACGCGACACCGTGCAGCGGCTGGCCGACGAATATGCGGTTGAACTGCAACAATTGATTGCGCATTGCACCACTGACGGCGTTGCTGGGGTAACTCCGTCGGACTTCCCGCTGGCACGCCTGAGCCAGTCGCAGTTGAGCAGTTTGCCAATCCCTGCGGCGCAGATCGAAGACATCTACCCGCTGGCACCAATGCAGCAGGGCATGCTGTTCCACACCCTGTTCGCGCAGGACGCGGGCAATTACATCAACCAGATGCGCGTCGAGGTCAGTGGCCTGGACGTGCCGCGTTTCCGTGCCGCCTGGCAGGCCACGCTGGATGCCCATGAAGTACTGCGCAGCGGCTTTTTCAGCCATCTTGAGCAGTCGCTGCAAGTGGTGTTGCGCGATGTCAGCATGCCGTTTGTCGAACTGGATGCTCGTGCGCAATCAGGCGAATGGATCGACGATTGGGCGAATGCCGATCGCCAGCAGGGCTTCGACCTGGCTCGGGCGCCGCTTCTGCGCCTGGCCGTATTGCGCACTGGCGAACAGACGCATCAACTGATCTACACCAGCCATCACATTCTCATGGATGGCTGGAGCAGCTCGCGTCTGCTGGGCGAGGTGCTGCAACGCTACAGCGGCCAGACGCTGCCGAGGCAAGTCAGTCGTTATCGCGACTATATCGAATGGCTGCAACGCCAGGATGCTGCGCTCAGTGAACGTTTCTGGACCGGCCAGCTTGCCGAACTGGACGAGCCGACCCGGCTGGTTCAGGCCTTCAAAGCGTCCGGGAGCGAGCAGGGGCATGGCGATTACCTGCAACTGATCGATGCCGATGGCACCCGCCAGTTGAGCGAGTTTGCCCGCGAGCAGCGCGTCACCCTCAACACGCTGGTGCAATCGGCCTGGCTGCTGGTGCTGCAACGCTACACGGGGCAGTCCAGCGTGACCTTCGGCGCAACCGTGGCCGGGCGTCCGGCTGACCTGCCGGGTGTTGAGGAGCAACTGGGGCTGTTCATCAACACTTTGCCGGTAATCGCCAGCCCGCGCCCGGAACAGCGGGTGGCGGACTGGGTTCAGCAAGTGCAGGCGAAGAACATCGCCCTGCGTGAGCATGAACACACACCGTTGTACGAGATTCAACGCTGGGCACGCAGCGCTGGCGAGGCGCTGTTCGACAACATTCTGGTGTTCGAAAACTACCCGGTGTCCGAAGCGCTGCAACAGTCCGCGCCGCAGGGGCTGGTGTTCGGCGGCCTGCACACCCAGGAGCAGACTCATTACCCGCTGACTCTGGTGGTCAATCTGGGCGAAACCCTGTCGATGCGCTTCAGCTATGCCCGCCAGCATTTCAGCGAGCAGCACATGGCGCAGTTGTCGGCGCATCTGAGCCAGGTTTTGCAGGCATTGGTGCGTGATCCGCAGGCGGCGATTGGTGAGCTGGCGCTGTTGGATGATCACGAACAGCAGCAGATTGTCCGCGACTGGAACGCCACGGCTGCCGATTTCCCTGGTGAGCACTGCCTGCACAGCCTGATCGAAGCCCAGGTACAGGCCACGCCGGACGCTCCGGCACTGATTTTTGCGGCTGAACAACTGAGCTATGCGCAACTTAGCGCCCGCGCTAATCAGCTTGCACATCGCTTGCGTGAGGCGGGTGTTGGCCCGGATGTGCTGGTGGGGATTTGTGTCGAGCGTAGTCTGGAACTGGTGGTCGGTTTGCTGGCGATCATCAAGGCCGGTGGCGCTTATGTGCCGCTGGACCCGGATTACCCCGAGGACCGTCTGGCTTACATGATGCAGGACAGCGGTATCGGTTTGCTGCTGACCCAGAGCGCGCTGTTACAGCGCCTGCCGGTTCCTGCGAAAGTACAAAGTCTGTGCCTGGATCAGGACGGCGACTGGCTGGCCGGTTACAGCACTGCCAACCCGGAAAACCTCAGTCACCCGCTAAATCTGGCGTATGTGATTTACACCTCCGGCTCGACCGGCAAGCCCAAGGGCGCGGGTAATAGCCATCGCGCCCTGGTCAACCGTTTGCACTGGATGCAGAAGGCTTACGCGCTGGATGGCAGCGATACGGTATTGCAGAAAACCCCGTTCAGTTTCGATGTCTCGGTGTGGGAATTCTTCTGGCCGCTGCTGACCGGAGCACGTTTGGCCGTGGCGTTGCCGGGCGATCATCGCGACCCTGAGCGGCTGGTGCAGACCATCCGCGAACATCAGGTCACGACGCTGCACTTTGTCCCGTCGATGCTCCAGGCGTTTCTCACCCATCCTCAGGTGGAAAGCTGTAACAGCTTGCGTCGTGTGGTGTGCAGCGGCGAAGCACTGCCTGCCGAACTGGTTGGTCAGGTGCTCAAGCGTCTGCCGCAGGCGGGTTTGTTCAACCTGTACGGCCCGACCGAAGCGGCTATCGACGTCACCCACTGGACCTGCACCCCGGACGACGTGCTCAGCGTGCCGATTGGTCGACCCATCGATAACCTGAAAACCCACATTCTGGATGACGGCTTGCTGCCTGCCGCGCAAGGCGTTGCGGCAGAGCTGTATCTGGGTGGCGTTGGTCTGGCGCGGGGTTATCACAACCGCGCGGCGCTGACGGCTGAACGCTTTGTGCCGGACCCGTTCGACGAGCAGGGCGGGCGTCTTTACCGGACCGGGGATCTGGCGCGTTATCGTGACAAAGGCGTTATCGAATACGCCGGGCGTATCGACCATCAAGTGAAAATTCGCGGGCTGCGTATCGAGCTGGGCGAGATCGAAGCGCGTCTGCATGAGCATGCCGGTGTGCGAGAAGCCAATGTAATCGATATTGACGGGCCTTCCGGCAAGCAGCTGGTGGCGTATCTGGTGCGCACTGATGCTGCTCAGGACTCGGACGCTCTGCGCGAAACCCTGAAAACGCACCTCAAGGCTCACGTGCCGGATTACATGGTGCCGACATACTTTGTCTTCATTGATGTGATGCCGCTGACCGCCAACGGTAAGCTGGATCGCCGGGCACTGCCTAAACCGGACGTGGCTCGTTCACAGCAAGGCCACGTCGCGCCACGTACGGAATTCGAGCAACGTCTTGCCGCGTTGTGGGAGCAGGTGCTGCAGGTCGAACGGGTAGGGCTCAACGACAACTTCTTCGCCCTGGGCGGCCACTCACTGCTGGCGGTTTCGCTGGCAGGCAGGATTCGCGAGACGTTTGATGTCTCCATCAAACTGCATGATTTCCTGTTGATGCAGACCCTCGGTGAGCTGGCCGATTTCATGCGTACTAATGAGGCTAAGGTCAAATCGGCGGTCATCGTCATGAACGCCAATCGATCGGACAATGCGCCGTTGTTCTGCCTGCCACCGGGCGGTGGCGGCACGTACTCGTATTACCCGCTGGCGGGTCAATTGAGCGACAGCCGACCGGTTTACGGGCTGGTCAACAAGGCTTACGTGGTGCCGGGCTGGTTTGATACGTCGTGGCAGGAAATGGTCGATTACTACGTCGAGCAAATCCGTATGACTCAACCGCACGGGCCTTACAACCTGCTTGGCTGGTCGATGGGTGGTGCGCTGGCCATCGAGGTGGCGCATGTGCTTGAGCGTGAGGGCGACACGGTGAGCTTTCTCGGGCTGGTGGACACCCAGTTGCCTGCCTCGGTCGGGATGGAGTGGGTCGAAGAAGCGCCGGAGGTCACCACGCAGAAACAGGGCGAAAACTACTACCGCAGCCTGATCAAAAGCTTGCAGGCGTTTGTGCCGGGCTTGCAGGAAGCGTCGATTGTGGGGCTTATCGAAACCGCCCGGCAGTCGCTGTCCAGCGAGGGCGAGGTGATTGACTGGGTGGTCGACCATGTCGCGCTGGAGGCCGGCATGAACGCCGACAACCTGCGCAGCATATTCCAGGACATCGCCGTGCAGGACGAGATCGAAACCGGTTACAAACTACTGGAAGCCAACGCACAACTGAGCCAGGCATTTACCCTGAAAACGCTTAACGTACAGGCCGATTGCTGGTGGGCCGGGCAGAGCCGTGCGCCAGGGCAGATTGCCCGGGCTGAAGCGGTGCTGCTTGAACAGTGCTCGGTGAACGGGCTGCGCAGCTCGACAACGGTTGATCAGCGGCATGACAACGTGGTGCTCGCGGAAGTGTTTCTGCAGGGGCTTGCCGAGCGGCTTGTGTGACGCAGAGCGTCACGAACGGCATTCCCACGCGGAGCGTGCGGAACGATAGGTGTCTGGTCCGACTATCGTGCGGCGCTCTGCGTCGCATGCAGTTCTGGACGCTCTGCGTCCGATCTTGACTGTGTGGGGCGGCGCAGATCTGTGGCGCGAAGCGTCACGCACGACATTCCCACGCGGAGCGTGCGGAACGATAATCCCAACTATCGTGCGGCGCTCCGCGTCGCATGCAGTTCTGGACGCTCTGCGTCCGGTCTTGAGGTTGCGGCGCGGCACAGATCTGTGACGCAGAGCGTCACGCACGGCATTCCCACGCTGGAGCGTGCGGAACGATAATCTCGACTATCGTGCGGCGCTCTGCGTCGCATGCAGTTCTGGACGCTCTGCGTCCGATCTTGATTGTGCGGCGCGGCGCAGATCTGTGACGCGGAGCGTCACGAACGGCATTCCCACGCGGAGCGTGCGGAACGATGACCCCAACTATCGTGCGACGCTCTGCGTCCGGTCTTGATTGTAAGGCGCGAGCGCGGGCTTCTAAAAATCGCCGCGCAACGTCAGGACGTAGTTGCGCGGGTCGCCGTAGTAGTTGCCGCGGTCGATGTCGCCGGTTGCCTTGTAGTATTTGCGATCCAGCAGGTTGTTGCCGTTGAGGGCCACCGACCAGTGTTCATCGATCCTCCATGAGGCGCGTGCGTCCCAGATGGCGCGGCCAGGGTTGTCGATGGGCTGGGTCGACTCGTGCTCTGAGTAGCCGCTTTGCGCCGACACACCGCCGCCGACGGTCAGTCGACGCCAGGTGCCGGGCAGGTTGTAGCTGCTGGACAAGCGCAGCATGTGCCGGGGTGTTTCTGCTGAAATCGATTTCCCGTCGCTGCCGCGCGTGAGGTTGAAGGTGTAACCGGCCAGGGTCTGCAAGCCCGGTAACGGTTCACCGCTGATCTCCATGTCGATACCCTTGCTGCGCCGGATGTCGCCATTCACATAGCAGGTGCCGTAAGCGTCGTTGCTCAGGCACTGGCCCGCATTGGCATCGTCCTCGACCGCTACGTCTTTCTGTTTCACATAGAACAGCGCAAAAGACACGTTCAGACGCTTGTCGAACAACTCGCCCTTGATGCCGGTTTCATGGCTGGCACCGATGGCCGGGTCAAGAAATGCGCCGGATGCCGTTCTATAACCGCTTTGCGGCAGGAAGATATCGGTGTAGCTGGCGTACCACGACCAGTCTCGGTTCAGATCGTAGATCACGCCAACGAACGGCGTGACCTGGTTTTCCTCTTGGGCGCGAGTAGTCACGCCTGCGGACTGGCTCTGATAGTCATACCAGCTGACCCGGCCGCCCATGACCAGGCTCAACGACTCGCTCAGGCTCAGGCGCAGGTTGCTGTAAACGCCATAACGCTTGTCGCTGTAGTCGGTGCTGCGCCAGGCCGGACGCGCAGGTTCAGCAATCGCGTCGTGATCGGGATTGAAGATGTCCAGCGGCCGATTGCTGTTGACGGTGGCATAGCGCGAATCACGTTTTTGCTCAGACCAGTTGCCGCCGATGGTCAACTGGTGGGTCAGGCCAAAGGCGTCGAAACGACCGTCCAGATGGCTGTCGAAGCCGTCGCTTTGCAGCGTGTCCGAGCGAAACAGGGTTCTGACCAGTCGTGAACCGCTCTGGGTCGCAGGGTCTATGGCGCCTTGTGCGTAGGCGACTTTCTGATCGAAAGCCCCATCGGAGTGAGTGGCAGACAGTGTGCCGCTCCAGTTTTCGTCAAAGCGGGTTTCCAGTTCGCTGAACACTTCGTCGGTGCGGGTCTGATGACGGTTCCAGTCCTGGGCCAAGGAGGTGGAGCGCGGCAGATCGATGGCCTTGCCGTTGCTGTAGCGGGGCAGGCCGAAAATCGAATAGCCGTGGGTATCCGCGCTTTGATGGCGCAGGCCCAGCGTGAGTGTGGTGTCTTCGCTCAGGTCGGTTTCCAGAATGCCGTACAACAGCGGCGCAGTCTTTTTCAGGCCGTCGATGAAGTATCCACGGTCTTCGTAAGACGTGACAAAACGCCCGCGCACGCTGCCCGAGTCGTTGAGCTTGCTGCTGCCATCCAGATCGACCCGGTACTGGTCCCAACTGCCGGCGCGGGTGGTGATCGAGAACTGCGGTAAGGCGGTCGGCCGTTTGCGCACCAGATTGACCGCGCCACCGGGGTTGCCCGCGCCGATCAACAGCCCGGCAGCACCGCGCAGCACTTCAACGCGGTCGTAGATCTCCGTGTCCGGGGTCATCCAGCCCGTCACGCTGTAACCCTGACCGGCCACGCCATCGATGGTGTAGCTCTCGTCTTCCAGCGCGAAGCCCCGCGAGCTGAACACATGAGAGCCAAAGTTGCGTTGCGAAAAGGTGATGCCAGGCGTCTGCGCCATCACCTCGTCGAGGCCGTTGAGGTTTTTGTCGTTCATCAATTGGCGGGTCATGACCGTGACCGATTGCGGGGTTTCGCGCAGCGATTGTGACGTCTTGTTGATGCTCACGCCGGTCGCCGCATACGAGCCGCTGCCCTCGGTGGTGATACCGAACGGGTCGCCCTTGATCGCCACCGGCCCAAGGTTCATGGGTTGCGCGGACGCCGCGCTGCCGAGGGTCAGCGTATCGGCCTCGAGGTTGTGCGTTACGCCAGCCTGTTTCAGCAGATCCGCGACCGCCTGTTCAGGCGTCAACCTGCCCTGCACCGGGCTGCTGAACTTGCCGTTCACATCATCGGGGTTGTAAAGAATTTGCAGGTCGCCCTGGCGCCCCAGCTCTTTAAGGGCGCTGTTCAAGGGTTGTGCGGGGATATCGAAGTCGAACTCTTCAGCCAGTGCCTCGCCCTGAAAAGCCAATGCCAGCACCAGCCCGCCCAGACGCAAGCCAAGCGTTTTCACGCGGCCTGTGCGCAGACGGCTGAAGGGTGTTGGCATGGGAAGGAGGGCTCATTGAAATCGAGGGTGCAGGATAAATGCAAATTCCTGTGGGAGCGAACTTGTTCGCGAAGACGGTCGTTCAGACAATGCGTTTTCGGAGAACATACTGACTTCTTCGCGAACAAACGAAGCGTCGCCCGGCTCGCTCCCACGGCCTTCGGCCAGAATCAAAAGCCTGGACTCAGATCAGAAATCCCCCCGCAAGGTCAGGACATAGCTGCGCGGTTCGCCGTAGACGTTGGAGCGGTCGGTGGCGATCGAGGTGCTGTAATACTTGCGGTCGAAAAGGTTTTCGGCGTTGAGCGACACCTTCCAGTTCTCGTCCAGTTTCCACGAGGCTCGCGCATCCCAGATGGCCTTGCCAGAAACGCCCAGCTGTTTGTTGGACGGCACTTCATAACCCGAATCTGCCGACACGCCGGTGCCCAGGGTCAGGCGGTTCCATGTGCCCGGCAGGTTGTAGCTGGTGTTGAGGCGCAGCATGTGTTTCGGTGTTTCGTAGGCTACATCTGCATCGCCATTGTTACGCAGCATGTTGAAGGTATAGCCGCCGAATACTTGCAGGCCTGGCAACACTTCACCGCTGGCTTCGACGTCGACACCCTTGCTGCGACTGATGCCGTCCTGCAGGTAGCAGGAGCCGTCGGAGCTGGTCGGGCAGGTCTGAGTTGTGTTCACGTCCAGCGCGGCGACATCTTTCTGTTTGATGTAGAACAGCGCCATCGACAGGTTCATGCGCTTGTCGAACAGTTCACCCTTGAAGCCCGTTTCGTAGTTGGAACCGATGGCCGGGTCCAGCGGCGAGCCGCCTGCGGTTACGTAGTTGGCTTGTGGCGTGAAGATGTCGGCATAGCTGGCGTACCACGACCAGTTGTCGTTGATGTCGTAGATCAGGCCGGCGAACGGGGTGAATTCCTGAGTCTGCTTGGATTCGTAACTGTTGGCCGCGCCGGTTTTGACGTCGTACTTGTAGTCATACCAGCTCAGGCGGCTGCCCAGAACCACGCTCAACGGCTCGCTCAGGTGAATACGCGTGTTGGCGTACAGGCCTGCGCGTTCTTCGGTGGTGTCGATGTCGGTGGTCCAGGCCGGACGGACCGGTTTGGCGAAAGCGCTCTGGTCGACATCAAAGACGTTGACTGCGGTGCGTCTCGTCACGGTCGCCTGATGCGTGTTGGCGTCCTGCTTTGACCAGTCAGCCCCCAGGGTTACCTGATGCTCAAGGCCGAACGCGTTGAAGTTACCTTCAAGTTGACTGTTCAGACCGACGCTGTCGACCTCGTCCTTGCGAAACAGTGTGCCCTGAAAATTGGAGCCCGCCAGCGTCGTTGGGTTTACTGCGCCTCGTGCGTAGGCAATGTTCTGATCAAAACCGCCCTGCGAGTAAGTAAGCGACGTGCGGCTGGTCCAGTCCTCATTGAAGCGATGCGCGACTTCGGTAAAGACCTCGGTCATGTCGCTTTCAAGACGGTTCCACTTCTGCGCCAGATTGGTCGAGCGCGACAGGCCCAGCGACTGGCCGTTGCTGTAGCGCGGCAGGCCGTAGATCGAGTATCCATTGATGACCTGTTCCTGGCGACGCAGGCTCATGGTCAGCGTGGTGTCATCGCTCAGGTCGGCTTCGACGATGCCGTACAGCAGCGGGGTGCGGCTGTCGCGCCCATCCAGGTACGAACCGCTGTCATCGTAAGCCGCGACCATGCGCCCGCGCAGCGTACCCGAATCGTTGAGCTTGCCGCTGCCATCCAGATCGACGCGGTACTGATCCCACGAACCTGCGCGAGTGGTGATCGAAAATTTGTTGTCGGCGGTCGGGCGTTTGCGCACCAGATTGACCGCGCCACCGGGCTGACCGGCACCTACCAGCAGGCCAGACGCGCCGCGCAATACCTCCACACGGTCATAGATGGCCATGTCCGGCTGCATCCAGCCGGTGATCTGATAGCCCTGGCCGCCAATGCCGTCGACCAGAAAGCTCTCCGCCAGCAGCGAGAAGCCGCGCGAGGTATACACGTGACCGCCGAAGTTACGGTACTGGAAGGTGATCCCCGGAGTGTCTTCCAGAACCTTGCTCAGGCTGTTGAGGTTGTTGTCATCCATGACTTGCCGAGTCACCACGCTCACAGATTGCGGTGTTTCACGCAGCGACTGTGGCGCGCCCTTGCCGATACTTACCGCGCCGGTGGTGTAAGAGCCAGTGCCGTCAGTGGCGGTGCCCAGGTACTGCGAGTCGATCGCGGTCGGGGCCAGGTTGACCGTGCCCGTAGTGGTCGAACCGTCTGCGGCGGTTTCCTGTGCCTGGCTGGCCACCGGCATACAGAGCGCAAGGCCCATGGCCGCCATGGATGGCCGGGAGCGGAACATCTGACTGAGCATCAACGCTTTGCTGAGCGGGGTAAGTCGTGACGGGTTGTGCATGAATTGGCTCTTTCCAGTGGGTATCGGCAAGGAGATTGAGAGCGTTGTTCAGGTCTGCGCAGTCGGGTTCAGCCGTCGACGGGGCAGGCGTGAGCAACTTTTTTATAAGGTGCTGCGCGGGAGATGGCTGTGCACGCAATTCGCTGTTAATGAGAACGAAAGCGAATAACGTTTATTTAATGAATTTTTCACAATTCCGGAAAAAAGATGGCGCTTGGCTATCTGATTAGGGCGGGTATGGCTTCGCCGGGTAACAAAAAGCCCCACTCGCGGACTGGCCGGGCGGGGCTTTCGAGGCGTGGATGAATCAGGCCGGAATGGTTTTTTCGTAAGTGTCGTTCTGCACCTGCTCGACCTGAATCTGCCCGGTCTGCATGCGTACCAGTTGGTCGGCGATGTAGAAATAGCGGTCGTCATGGGAGATGACGATGATGGTCTTGCCTTGCTGCTTCAGCTCCGGCAGCAGTTCGGTGTAGAACACGCGCCGGAACGCCGGGTCCTGATCAGCGGCCCACTCGTCGAAGACCAGCACCTGACGCTCGTCCAGCCACGCGTTTATCAGCGCCAGACGCTTGCGCTGACCGGTCGACAGGTCGGTGGTGGTGAAGGCACCGTCCTTTATGCTGACCTTGTGCGCGATGTCCAGCCGCTCCAGGTATTTGCCGGCGTCTTGCGGCAGCGCGGCCTGCCCCTGCAACGGCTCATCAAACAGGTAGTAATCGGCAAAGATCGTAGTGAATAACTGGCGGTAGTCATCCAGGTTTTCCGGGGTGACGGTCTGCCCATTGAGGCGGATTTCGCCCTGTTGCGGCGTGTACAGACCCAGCAGCAGCTTGATCAACGTGGTCTTGCCACAGCCGTTTTCGCCGACGATGAACACGATATCGCCCTGTTTGATGCTCAAATCGACCGGGCCGAGATGAAAGGCGTCGCTGCCCTCGACCGGCGGGTAGTCATAGCGCAGGTTGTGCAGTTCCAGGGTTTGCATATTGGCCAGCGAATTGGGGCGGTCGCTGACCAGCAAGTGGGGTTCGGGGTTGGAAAACTTCCACGACAGTTCGGCGATACGGCGCATGGCGATCTGCGCGCGGCTGATGCCGGGCAGGGCGGTAATCAGGCGTTCCAGCGGGCCTTTCATGTACAGCATCACCAGCACGAAGCCGCCCAGCACGGTTTTTTCAGTGGTCGGCCACATGGCCTGGAAGGCGATGGCGATGCCGATCACGGCAAAGAACAGCATCGAACCGAAGGTTTCCGCGCTGACGAAAATGTTGGCGGCGCGAATGTTCGAGCGGCAGATGTGCTCGGTGGCACCGTGAATCTTCTCGTCGAGCATGTGCTGGCGACGCTTGCGCTGAATGCGCAGCTCCTTGGCACCCGCAGATAGCGCCTGATAGTGCTTCTGCAATTCGTCTTCGCTGTTGCGCGCCGCCAGAATGCTGCGCATGCCGTACGCATGGGCCAGGTACTGCGCGCCGGTGCCGAGCACCACGGTGAGCACGGTCAGCGCCAGAATCTGCCAGGACAGCAGTGCCAGATAGGTCAGGCAGCCCAGGGTGACGGTGAACGAGATGACCATCGGTGCGACCGACAGGGCGAAGGTGCTGATGGTGTTGACGTCGTTGAGCAGCACCGGAATCAGACGGTGCGAGCGATAACGCTCCAGTTGCTCGATGGGTGCCACCAGCACCTTGGCAGCCAGCTCGCGGCGCAGGTTGGCGACCACGCGCTGGCCAACGTAGTTGGTCGACAGGTTGGACAGTGTCGAGCAGGCCAGGGTCAGCACACACAACCCGGCGAACAGCAGCGCGGTCTGCGTGTCCGGTCCGCCGGGCATGTTCATCGCATTGTTGATGGTGGCCAGCAGGCCGGTGACGCTCAGACCGCTGACAATCCCCAGCACGGTCGACAGCGCCACCAGCCACCAGAAGGGCTTGAGGATTCTCAGGGTTTCCCGGGCGAGGCTTTCAGTTTTGCGGGTCATGGTGTGTCTCGTCAGTGTCCGTGAGTGCGGCCCGCGTCTGTCGCAGGCCGCAGGCGCGCATGAAGTCCGTTACAGGTCGCGGGCGACCCGGAAACCCAGCCAGTCGCCGCGTACATCCGGCTGACGGCTGTTGCGGTTGCCGGAGCGGGAGAAGATCGGCGCTTCGGTCCAGTCATTGCCGCGAATCATTTTCCAGGTGCAATCGCCGGCCAGCCACGCGCTGCCGTCAGTGGGTGCGCCGTTGTAGTTGCTGGTCTCGCAATCGGCGGTCCATTCGTAGACATTGCCGTGGGCGTCGTAAATGCCGAAATCGTTGGGGCTGTAGCTGCCAGCGGGCGCGGTGTAGCTGAAGCCGTCTTCCGGGCCGTAGGTGTTGGCGTGTTTGGCGATGCTGTAGGGCTTGCCTTCATCCATCGGGAACGGGAAAGAGCCCTTGCTGCCGCCACGTGCCGCGTATTCGCGCTGCGCTTCGCTGACCATGTGATAGGACTTGCCGGTCTTCTTCGACAGCCATTCGACATAGGCCTTGGCTTCGTTCCAGTCCATGCACACGGCGGGCTGGCGCGCCGTCAGCGGGTAGCGTGGCTTGCCGGCCTTGCACTCGCGGCCAGGGCGGGTATCGCCGTCTGGCATCTTGTAACCGGAGCTCTTGATGTAGGCGTTCCATTCGCCACTCAGTACCTGAAAGCGGCTGATGGCGAACGGTTTGGCGAAGGTCACGTTGTGCAGCGGACCTTCGTCCGGCTGGCGACCCATTTCTTCCTCGGGTGCGCCCATGGTGAAAGTGCCTGCAGGCAGCACGACCATTTCCGGGCAATCCTTGCAGTCCTTGAACACTTTTCCGGGCGCGGGTACTGGCGCGGGCGTGGCGGCGAGGGTGGTGCCGCAGAGCAACAGGCCGAGCAAAGCGGAAAGGGGCAGCAGTGTTTTTTTCATGACGGGTCTCGATAGAAAACGGAAAACAGTGGATTCAGTGCGTGCACGTCAGCTGCGCTGGCTGAGCAGGGCCATGAATCGATCGATTTCGGCCTCGTTGTTCAGCAATCCGGGCGCGGTGCGCACCACCGGGCCGACATCACGGCTCACGGCGTCCACGACCATGCGTTGTTTCATCAGCCAGGCGGCCACCTCGTCGCTTTCCTGGCCCTTGAGCCGGAAGAAACTGAAACCCGCCGACAGTGTCGGGTCCATCGGTGTCACCAGTTCGACGTTGGGCTGCGCCTTGAGGCGCTGCTTGAGGTAGCTGTTAAGCTCGTGAATGCGCGCCTGCACGTCGGCTTTGCCCAGTTGCAGGTGCAGCTTGAACGCCTCGTTCAGTGCCCAGCGGTGTTCGAACGAGTGATAGCCGCCGGGCGTCATGATCGTGCTGAAACCGGTGGCTTCCGAGAACGTCGGGATCAGTGGGGTGAGGTCTTTGACCTGCTCCGAGCGGGCGCAGACAATGCCTGTACCGCGCGGGCCGAACATCCACTTGTGAGTGCCGGCGACATAGAAGTCGCACTTCATGTCCGGGAAATCCAGGTTCTCGACGCCAAACCCGTGTACGCCGTCGACCACATACAGAATGCGGTCTTTGTCGTCACGGTTGCGGTTGTGTTCCTCGACCAGATCGCCGATGGCGCCGATAGGCAATTTCACACCACTGCCGGACTGCACCCAGGTCATGCCCAGCACTCGCGTCTTCGGCTGAATACTGCGCGCAATGGAGCCGATGATTTCGTCTGCCGACACGGTCGCCGGGTCTTTGAACAGGCGAATCTTGCGCACCTGAGTGCCTTCGCGCTGCTGGCGGAATTTGAGGATGTCGCGGGTACAGGAATGCTCGTGCTCGGTGGTCAGAATCTCCTGATCCGGGCGCACATGCAGACCGCCGTAGATGATCGCCAGCCCTTCGGTGGTGCTGCCGGTGAGGGCGACCTGGCCAGGCTGGGCATTCAGGTACTTGCCCGCCCAGACGCGAACTTCATGTTCGCGGCGCTCGGTTTCCCCCAGGTCCCAGTCCATCGCCAGTCCGGGGTTGCGGTCGATGCGCGCGCGATGCTGTTCGATGGCCTCGCGAACCGGAGTGGGGTGCGAGGTGACCAGAAAGTTGGAAAGGTGGACGTAATCCGGGTCCTGATTGAACAGCTGTTTCAAGCGCGCCCATTTGTCTGTGGATGTCGGTGCAGGTGCGGACGCCAGTGCCGTTGACGCAAGACCGGAGCCCAGTGGCAAGGCTGCGGCCAGCACTCCGGCCTGTTTGAGGAAGGTTCTGCGGTCAGTCATGAGCGGTAGCGCCTGATGTTCGGCTAGCGGCATTCGAAAGGTTGGTTTGTTTCGCATCCGGACGCGCCGAAGCCTGCACCTGCTCCCAGACGCGCAGAAAATTGCCGCCCCAGAGCTTGGTGATATCCGCTTCGGCGTAACCGCGCTCGATCAGCTCGGCGGTCACGTTGCGAACCTCGCTGACATCGTTGAAGCCTTTTACGCCACCGCCATCATTGAAATCGGAGCTGATGCCGACATGGTCGATACCGATCTTTCTGACCGTGTAATCGATGGCGTCGACGAAATCCTTGACCGTGGCCTTGGGTTCTTCTTCAAGGATCGCGTACAGCTTGCTGGCGTAGGCACCGAAGCGCTGTTCCGGCCAGACCGTGATAATCGCGTCGCCGGGCATCAGTGCCATGGCCAGGTTGGGCAGTGGCGGCAGGTCGAAGTCCTTGCGCAGGGCGTTGAGCTTGTCCTGGGTCTTCTGGGTCAGCGGCTTCAAATAGGCCGGGAAAGCCACGATCTGCACCACGCCGCCACTGCGCTTGATGAGCTGCATTTCCTCGTCGCTGAGGTTGCGCGGGATGTCCACCAGCGCACGCGGGGCCGAGTGCGAGGCGACCATTGGCGTACGGCTCAACTGGCTGACCTGCTCCAGTGCCTTGCTCGACATTTGCGAGACATCAATGATCACGCCCAGGTCGTTGAGGCGCTGCACTGCCTGCTTGCCGATTTCCGACAGGCCGCCCAGTGCGTCGGGCGTGTCGTTTAGAAAGGGCAGGGGGCGTGAAGAGTCGGCCCAGCTGTTATTACCGACGTAACTGAAGCCGAACATGCGCATGCCGCGCGCTGTCCAGTGGTCCAGCAGGCTCAGGTCATTGCCCAGCGGGTAGGCGTTGAGCATGCTGATAAAAATCGCAAACTTGCCCTCGCCGTGCAGGCGGCGCATGTCGTCGGGGGTATAGGCGATGCCGACCTGATTGGGGAAATCCCGAACCATGCCGGTGATGATCTTGTAGCGCACTTCCTGCTGGTGGCGCGCTTCGTCGACAAAGCCGGGTGTCGGGCGATGCGGGGCATTGTCGCCGTTCCAGATTTCCGGCCAGCCGAATACCGTCAGTGCTGCGCCGGACAAACGCCCGCGTGCGGTTTTCACTAGGTCGAACTGGCCCGAACCGTCCTTGTCGGCTTCATTGCCCTCGCTGCCGAATTTCATCGGCACGGTGATGTGGCTGTCGAAGGAAATGATCCGCTCTTGCAGGTCGTCGGCCTGCTTCATGACCTTGACAGGGTAACCGGCAGGCGACCAATAATTCCAGGCCAGAAAACTCGCGCCTGCACTGATGGCCAGGGCCAGCGGCAGGCCGATGAAGAGAGCCTTTTTCCAACGCGGTCTTGTCATTTCCGTCTCGTTCAGATTAACCGTTGCGCAGCCTGCAAGGGCTGTTGCTATCTGGTGGAGAACGAGCGGATGGGCGAAAAATTTAGCGCCGTATCCTGGATTCGGACGCTGAGCTAAATTTGTCTGCCGGGTTTACGTTCTAGCTTGGATAACGGCTGTCTCGGTGCTGGAACAGGTAGGGTAATGACGATTTCTCGACGAGGGTTCATAGCAGGGCTGGCGCTGACCGGCGCGGCAGTTCCGGCTGCCTATTATGCGCATCGGGAATTCACCCGTGTCGAGGAACCCGTGACACCGGGCGAGGCCACGGCCGGGCCCGCAGATACGTCTACCCAGCGCCTGGCCGACAAGCTGCGCGGGGTATGGACGCTGCGTTTCGAAGGGCGTGATGCCGGGCTGGCCGATGCGCCGATTGAAGGTCTGGAAATGTTTCTCGACATTGCCCCGCGCGGTCGCGGCCTGCGCGGTTATATCGATACGCCGGAGCAATTGCGCAGCGACGCACAGCCACGCTTCCGGGTGATTGGCGACCTGCAACCGGCCAACGCGGCAAAGCTGTATCTGCGGGTCATGGATGGCCATGCTGGCAATGATCCGCACAGCGACACTCCGGATTACGAATTCAGCCTGACCCTTGATGAAGTCTGGGGCGCGTTCGGCAATGCGGGCAGCGGCACGTTGAGCGGACGTATCGAACGTCTGGACCGGCCGTTGGCCCTGCCGGAGCTGGAAAACCGCCTGATTGCCATCAAGCAGGTGTTCCCTGAGGCGCGCGAGCGGGTCGGCCTGAGTCCGCCGTTTCTGGCCTGGCTGGTTTCCAAGGAGCATCGCTTGTTTCACCAGCTGTGGCATGCCTCTCGGGACAAATGGCACAAGCTGCCCGAAGACAAGCGTGACGCCCTGCGTGGTATCGGCTGGCAGCCGGGGCCGCGCGAGAAAGAGCGTGATGCGCGTGGCCCGCACAAGGACCGCAACGGTTCGGGTGAAGACTTCTTTTACATGCACCGGCACATGCTGATTCAGGCGCGCAAGATTCAGGACCTGCCGTCGTGGCCGCGGTTTCCGTTGCCTCAGCCTGAGCTGGAGCGTGACCGGTTGGGTTTCGCACGTTATTTCGATAATCACGACGGTTGTTCGCTGCCGCCCAACTGGCTGGCTCAGGGCGATGAGGAATACACGCAACTGGTCAGCGATATCAAAAGCCACGAGACGTTTCACACGCACTTTCAGGTCTGGGAGTCGCAGTACCGCGACCCGCGCTTTCTGTCGAAGCTGACGTTGGGGCAGTTTGGTTCGCAGGTCGAGCTGGAACTGCACGACTGGTTGCACATGCGTTGGGCCTCCGTCGCTCGCGACCCCGCCAACGGCCAGCCGGTGCCCATGGCGCGTCGTTCGGACGACTTCGCCGAGCGCTGGTTCAAGCCGGAAAACGACTTTCTCGCCGATCCGTTTTCATCGCATGTGAACCCGGTGTTCTGGATGTTTCACGGCTGGATCGACGACCGCATCGACGACTGGTTCCGCGCCCATGAGCGCTTTCATCCGGGTGAAGTGAAGCGCCTGGAAGTCAATGGCGTGCCGTGGTTCGCGGCGGGCCGCTGGGTCGAAGTCAGCGACCCGTGGCTGGGGCCGGAAACCCACGGCTGCAGCACCGTGCCCGGGCAGGCGGCAGGCACGACCATGGAAATGGACCCGGAAGTCATGAAGCTTGCGCTGCGTATTACCTTTGCGGCGGATGACAAATTGAGCAACCTGCTACGCCGCGTGCCACGCAGGCCGTGGTATGCGCGCAATCTGTTGCCGGACAGGTGGTTTTAGCGAACGGTCGTTGAGATGATCGTTCCGCACGCTCCAGCATGAGAATGCAGGTCATGACGCTCTGCGTCGCAAAGAGGACGCGGAGCGTCCCGAACGGCATGCGACGCAGAGCGTCGCACGATAATTGAGTTATCTGCGCAGACCGACGCAGAGCTTCAATACGATAGTTGGGATTATCGTTCCTCACGCTCCAGCGTGGGAATGCAGGTCTCGACGCTCTGCGTCGCAAGAGGACGCAGAGCGTCGCACGATAATTGAGTTATCTGCGCACACCGACGCAGAGCTTCAGTACGATAGTTGGGATTATCGTTCCTCACGCTCCAGCGTGGGAATGCAGGTCTCGACGCTCTGCGTCGCAAAGAGGACGCGGAGCGTCCCGAACGGCATGCGACGCAGAGCGTCGCACGATAATTGAGTTATCTGCGCAGACCGACGCAGAGCTTCA